>CAZOUC010000018.1:0-2989 GCA_964582825.1 uncultured Enterobacteriaceae bacterium
ATCGACAGGTCCCACAGGTGGGCGCCGATGGTGATCGCCGCCAGGTCCGCGGTGCCGGCCTGACCCGCCACCAGGACGTCGGTGACGCCCATGCCGACCATGGACAGCTGGCTCAGCATCATCGGCCAGGCGAGCTGGCCGATACGGTGGGCCTCTGCGCGGCGCGAGCTGCTGCTTGCGGCGTTGTTCTGCATCGAACTGCGTCAAATCCGTCGTGGGTCAAGCGCCGTCGCCGGCGGCGGTGTTATACAGGAGAACAGAGGCGCTCGGATGACCGCCGGGCGCTGCGGTTCCCGGAGGAATGCGCCATGACGACCCAGGAAACCTCGATTCTGCACCGCGGCGTCAAGCTGCTGCACGACCCGGTGCGCAACAAGGGCACGGCGTTCACCGCCGAGGAACGCGACGCGCTCGGCCTGCGCGGCCTGCTGCCGCCCCGCATCCACTCGCCGGAACTGCAGGAACTGCGCGTGCTGTCCAACCTGCGCAGCCGCTCTACCGATCTCGACCGCTACCTGTACCTGATGGGGCTGCAGGACCGCAACGAGACCCTGTTCTATCGCGTGGTGATGAACCATATCGAAGAGATCATGCCGCTGATCTACACGCCGACGGTCGGCCGGGCCTGCCAGACCTACGGTCACATCTTCCGCAGACCGCGCGGCCTGTACCTGTCGATCGACGATCGTGGCCGGGTGGCCCAGGTGCTGCGCAACTGGCCGCACCGCGACGCGCGCATCACGGTGCTCACCGACGGCGAACGGATCCTCGGGCTCGGCGATCTCGGCGCCGACGGCATGGGAATCCCGGTCGGCAAGCTGTCGCTGTACACCGCCTGTGCCGGCATCGACCCGACACATTGTCTGCCGATCACGCTGGATACCGGTACCGACAACGACGAACTGCTGAACGACCCCCTGTACATCGGCACGCCGCAGCGGCGGGTCCGCGGCAAGGAGTACGACGCGTTCATCGACGAGGTCATCGGCGCGCTGCAGGCGGAGTTCCCGGGTATCGTCATCCAGCTCGAGGACTTCGCCAATCGCAACGCGTTCCGCCTGCTCGACGCGTACCGCGACCGGTTCTGCCTGTTCGACGACGACATCCAGGGTACCGGCGCGGTCGCTCATGCCGGCATCCTGGCCGCGCTGCGCATCACCGGCCAGACGCTCGAACAGCAGCGCATCCTGTTCCTGGGCGCCGGCGAAGCGGGACTCGGCATCGCCAATACCTTCGTGGCCGACCTGGTCGAGCGGGGCGTGGCGGCGGGCGAGGCGCGCGCCCTCTGCTGGTTCGTCGATTCGCGGGGGCTGTTGGTGGCATCCCGTGACGAAGTGCCGGAGCAGAAGCGGCCCTACCTGCGCGATCACGAGCCGCTGGTGGATCTCGAGCGCATCATCGACGTCGTGCGGCCGACCATACTGGTGGGCAGCTGCGGCCACCCGGCACAGTTCACCGAGGGCGTGATCCGCCGCATGGCCGCGCTCAACGAGCGGCCGGTCATCTTCGCGCTGTCGAATCCGACCTCCAAGGCCGAGTGTACCGCCGAGCAGGCGTATCGCTGGAGCGACGGCCGGGCGGTCTTTGCCAGCGGCAGTCCGTTCCCGGAAGTGCACCTCGACGGTCGACACTTCGTGCCGGGACAGGGCAACAACGCCTATATCTTCCCCGGCGTCGGCCTCGGGCTGATCGCCAGCCGGTCGCAGCGGGTGCCGGACAGCATGTTCCTGGCCGCTGCCCGCAGCCTGGCGGAGCGGGTCACCGACGCCGACCTCCAGGTCGGGCGCATCTACCCGCCGTTGACGCGAATCCGCGAGGTATCGGCGTACATCGCCGCGGCGGTGTGGGAACTCGCCGAGCGTGAAGGCCTGGCAGGGCGGCCGGCGCCGCAGGACGTGCTCGGTGAGGTGCGGGCACACATGTACCAGCCGGTATACCGGGAACTGCTCACCGGGTCGGCCGCCGCCTGAGCCCGGACGCCGCGCGGCCGGTCCGCGCCGGCGATCAGGCGTCGGCCGGCGCGACCGCGGTTACCGTGACCGGTACGCCGTTCAGCGCGCTGTTGCCGGACAGCGCGTCCATCAGGCGCTCGTCGGTCAGGTCATTGGCGCTGACGCCGGGCAGGCCGTCGGCGATGCGCTGGCGCGTGCCGCCGCGTCCCTGGCCGAAACCGTGCGGCAGCGAGACGACGCCGGGCATGATGTCGGGGCTGGCCTGCACCTCGATGTCGACGCTGCCGACCCGCGAGGTGACCCGGACCGTCGCGCCGTCTTCGAGGGCGCGCGCCGCCAGGTCATCGGGATGCATCAGCAGCCGGTCGCGCCGCGGGCCCTTGGTCAGGCGATGGCTGTTGTGCATCCAGGAATTGTTGCTGCGCAGGTGGCGCCGGCCGATCAGGCTCAGCGTGCCGGGCTGCGGCGTCGCCTGCAGGGCCCGCTCGAGGCGCGGCAGGTCGGCGAGGAAGCGCTCCGGGGCGGCGTTGATCAGGCCGTCCTCGGTGCCGAGCCGCTCGAGCAGGTCGGCGCGCAGCGGTCCGAGATCGATGCCGTGCGGCGCCGCACGCAGGGTCGCCAGGTCGAGCTTGAACTCGTGCTTCTGACCGTAGGCGCCCGACTGCAGGGCGAGGTCGATCATCTGTTCCGGGGGCATCGTCGGCGGGGCCTGCTCGCCGCGCCGTTCCGCCCAGGCCTCGGCGAGACCGACGAAGATTTCCCAGTCGCGCTTTTCGCCTTCCGGTACCGGGAACACGGCCTCGTTGAAGGCGATGTCGTAGTGCTCGTGCGCCAGCGGTGAGGTCGGCGGCAGGATCACGTCGGCGTGACGCGTGGTCTCGTTCAGGTAGGGATCGACGCTGACCATGAACTCCAGGCCGGCGAGCGCCTCGTCGAGGCGTCGTCCGTTCGGCGTCGACAGCACCGGGTTGCCGGCGACGGTGACGAAGGCGCGCAACTGGCCCTCGCCCGGCGTGAGCATCTCTTCCGCCAGGGCC
>CAZOUC010000018.1:2999-15360 GCA_964582825.1 uncultured Enterobacteriaceae bacterium
GCTCAGCGTCGGCTCATCAACCGCCACCGGAGGCAGCGCAACCGGCGAGGCGACATCCGCAAGCGTGTCACCAATATCAATCCCCTCTACGCCGATCACCGCGCACAGATCGCCAGCCGCCACCTCCTCCACCTCAACCCGCGAAAGCCCCTCGAACCCCTCAAGCTTGCCAACCTTCACCCGCCTCGCGCCGCCCTCGCGATCGAGATTGCCGGACACGAGGTTGAGCAGCTGGATGGCCCACTGGCACAGCGTGCCGAAGACCTGAGTCGACAGCCCCATGCGGCCGTGGCAGACGGCGCGCGGGGCGGCGCAGAAGTCACGCGCCAGCTGGCGAGTCGTGCCCGCGTCCACGCCCGTCGCGGCTGCGACGCGCTCCGGCGGGAAGGCCCTGACCACGTCACGCACCCGGTCGAGACCCCGGGACCGCTCGAGCGCCGGCGACGGCCTCAGGAGGTTCTCCTCGAACACGGTTGCCAGCATCGCGAACAGCAGCAGTGCGTCGCTGCCGGGCCGGACGAAGTGGTGCGCGTCGGCGACCTCGGCGCTCTCGGTACGCCGTGGATCGATGACCACGAAGCGCCCGCCGCGCCGCTGCAGGGCCTTCACGCGGCCACGGAAATCCGGCACCGTCATGATGCTGCCATTGGACGCGAGCGGGTTGTAGCCCAGAGCGAGGAAGTAATCGCAGCGGTCGATGTCCGGGATCGGCTGCAGGAACTGGTGCCCGTACATTTCCAGGCAGACCAGATGGTGCGGCAGCTGGTCGACCGAGGTCGCCGAATAGTACTGCCGGGTGCCCAGCAGTTTCAGGAAGTGGTTCGAGTGCGTCATCGAGCCGTAGTTGTGCACCGTCGGATTGCCGCGGTACACCGCGATGGCGTCGCCGCCGTGGCGTCGGGCGACCTCGTCCAGGCCGCCGGCCGCGAAGGCGAATGCCTCTGCCCAGTCGATCTCTTCCCAGTCGTCGCCGCGCCGGCGCAGCGGGCGGCGCAGGCGGTCCGGGTCCGTGTGCAGGTCCTCGAGTGCGATGGCCTTCGGACACAGGTAGCCGCGCGACAGCGGGTCGTCCGGATCGCCCTTGATACCGACGACGCGCTCGCCCTCGGTCGTGATCGTGAGGCCGCAGATCGCCTCGCAGAGGTGGCAGGCGCGGTAGTGCACCCGCTGTGCCGAATCGTCCATGGTCGTCTCCCGCCCGTCGCGGCCCCGAGTATACCGCCGTCGAGCGGGTCGTCACGGCGCGGTGCTAAGATGGCGGCCGGTCTGACGCGCGTTCGGGAGGCAGGCGTTGACAGGGAACGATCGCGACAGGTCGGTGGCACACCTGGCGCTGATCCGCCCGGCGCTGTTGCTGTTCCTGCTGCTGTTCGGCGTCTCCGCGCTGACCTACGTCGGTGGCAATGTCGTCGATTTCGACCATCCCGGGTACCATCCCCTGTACACCTTTCTGTGCGACTCGTTCTACGTGACCAGCTACTACAGCGGCGAATCGAACCTCGCCAGTGCGGTCTTCGCTATCGCTGCCGTCGCCGTACTGGTTCTCGGGGCGATGCTGCCGGCGTGGTACCACGCGCCCGCACGCCTGCACCTGCACCCGTGGGCGAGGCGGGTGCTGCCGCGCCTGGGGGTGCTGGCCGCGCTGTGCCTGCTGGTGATACCGCTGGAGCAGGTCCTGGCCCTGCCGTTGCCGCACTTCGCGGCGATCCTGGTCGGATTCGTACCGGCCTGGCTGGCAACCCTGCTGCTGATGTTCGCTACCTTCGGGGACCGACGCTGCGACGGCGCGATGCGTGCCACGGCGCTGCTGGTCCTGTCCGGTACCGGCGCCCTGGTGCTGGGCTACCTGTGGGTCGTGCAGGCCGGCCTGGCGCTGACGCCGGTGGCGTTCGCTGTCACCCAGAAACTGCTGCTGCTGGCGGTGCTGTACTGGCTGTACCGCATCAGCCGCCTGTTCGAACACCCTGCCGACGCGGAGGACCCTGCCGATGAACGCCGCTACCCTGCGCATTGACGAGCGCTTCTGCGGACCGCACGAGAGCGGCAACGGCGGCTACGTCGCCGGCCGCCTGGCGCGAGAATTCGGCGCGCCCTGCCGCGTGCGCCTGCAGGCGCCGCCGCCGCTCGAGCATCCGCTGCGGCTGCAGGGCAAACCCGGTGCGGAACTGTCGCTGTGGGACGACGGAACGTGCATCGCCAGCGCCGTGCCGGCAGAACTCGACCTGTCCTTGCCGGATTGCCCGAGCTGGGAAGACGCCTGCGCGGTGTCCGAGGCCTTTGCCAGCGACTATCACCCGTTTCCCCGTTGTTTCGTCTGCGGCCCCGACCGGGCGCAGGGAGACGGCCTGCGCATCGCGCCCGGGCGTCGGCCGGGCGAGCGGCTGGCGATGGCGCCGTGGCGCCCGGATGCCAGCCTTGCCGATGACGGCCTGCAGGTCGCCAGTGAATTCGTCTGGGCAGCGCTCGACTGCGTCGGCGCCTATGCGCTCGACTTCGGGCCGGACAGAGTGCTCGTGCTCGGCGAGTTCGCGGTGCAGGTGCTGCGTCCGCCGCGGGTCGGCGAGGCCTGTGTCGTGGTCGGCTGGCCGCTGGAGGTGGATGGCCGCAAGCACTTCGCCGGCACGGCACTGTTCGGTGCGGATGGCGCACCCTGCGGCTTCGCGCGCGCGACCTGGATCGAGCTGCGTTCGCCGCCCGCGGCCGGGGTGATCCGCCATGACCGCTAGCAGGGACGAGGGCTGGAAGGCGCGCTACCTCGACGCGCTCGACCGGCAGGAACGTCAGCAGGCCGACTTCGAGGCCCTGCGCCGGGAGCTGGTGCGCGCCCTCAATCGCCTGGCGCTGGCCTGTGACGGCCTGGAGTCCGACCTGGACAAGCGCCTGGATGCCCTGCGCAATACCTTGCGTCTCGGCAGTGACATGCCGCTGCCGACCCTGACCCGGCAGGTCGACGCGGTCGACACCCAGCTTGCACGACTCGACGACACGCGACGCCAGGAACGCCTGTTGTTGCAAAGTGGCCTGGAACGCCTGGCACGCCAGCTGCAGCAGCTGCCGCTGACCGCCCGCCAGCGGCGGCAGAGCGATCAGTTCGTCGATGACGTCGCGTCCCGCCTGCGGCGCGGCGCGGCGGTATCGAGCTTGCTCGACGATCTCGCCGGCCTGCAGCTGACCGTGTTCGATGCCCTGGAACAATCGGGTGTCGAGCGGCCGGGTCTGTGGCAGCGCCTGTTCGGCCAGAATCCGCCGGCCGAGGATTCGAGTGCTGCCGCCATGCCGTCGAGCGCCGTCGAGAACCGGCAGCCCGGGACGGGCGCCGTTCCCGACCCGGAGCTTGCGGCGCAGGCGCCGGCCCCCACGTCAGGCGGCGACTACACGGCGCTCCGCGTGCCGGTGAGCCGGGCGCTGGACGAACTGCTGGACACCGCCGAGGTGCCGCCGGAGGAGGACACACAGCGGCCGCGCTTCGAGCGCACGCGGCTTATCCTGCAGCGTGGCGTCGCGGCCGCCGAGCTGGTGCCGACGATCGACGACATCCGGCGCCTGATCGCAGCCGCGTTCGCCCGCGACCAGGACGAGTTCGAAGCCTTCCTGCTGGCCCTGAACGAACGTCTGGCCGCCGTCGGCGAATCCGCGGCGGAGTCGAGCGGACACCTGACCGCGCAGCGTGCCGCCGAGGTCGAACTCAGCGAAGCGGTGCGCGAGGGCGTCGACCGGATTCAGGCCAGCGTCAGCGCGGCTACGGAGCTCGAGCAGCTCAAGCGCGAGGTGCAGGAGCGCATCGACGGCATCGGTGCGGCCATGCGCAGCTTCCAGGACCAGGCGCAACAGCGTTCCGGGGAGCTGGGCGAGACCCTGGAGGCGCTGGTCCAGCGCGTACGGCAGATGGAGGCGCAATCGCAGGACGCGGAGCGCCGTCTGGCCGAGCAGCGCCGACTCGCCCTGTCCGACGCGCTGACCGGCCTGCCGAACCGTGAAGCCTACCGCGAGCGACTCGCCACGGAGCTCGAGCGCTGTCGGCGATTCGGTCGGCCCCTGAGCCTGGCGGTCTGTGATGTCGACCACTTCAAGTCGGTCAACGACCGCTACGGACACCTGGGGGGCGATCGGGTGCTGATGCGTATCGCAGGATTGCTGCGCGAACAGCTTCGCGAGGTGGATTTCGTAGCGCGCTTCGGCGGCGAGGAGTTCGTGATGCTGCTGCCGGAGACCAATGTGGCGCAGGCCGTGACCGCGCTCGACAAGGTGCGCGAGGCGATTGCCGCCTGCGAGGTCGAGTTTCACGATCAGGCGATTTCGATCACCGCGTCATTCGGCGTCGCCCCATACCCGCCTGACGCGGAGGAGCAGATCGTATTCGAGGCCGCGGACCAGGCCCTGTACCGAGCCAAGGCCGGCGGCCGCAACCGGGTCGAGAGCGCGGCGTGAATGGTCTGCCCGACGGACACGCCGCCGCCGGGCTTCAGCGCGGACGCAGCTTCAGGAACGGGTTGGCCAGCCTGGCGAACCAGCCCTGGAAGTAAATCGGACCGTCGAGCACCGACAAGGTCAGGCAGTCGGAGTGGGGCCAGGCCGCGGGGCGATGCACCTCGCCGGCGGTCCGCACCACGAAATCGCCGGCCTGGTAGTCGCCGTCCGCATCCGAGAAGCCGCCGCGCAGGACCACCGTGATCTCGGTGCCGCGATGACCGTGTTCCGGCGTCCACGAGCCGGCCTTGAGCTGGTGCAGCGAGACCTCGCGCTCGGCATCGCCGAACGGCAGTCGCGCGACTTTCAGCGTGCCGCTCTGGCGCTGCCAGTCGAGACCGCCGATGTCGCCCTTCAGGTATGGCGCCAGAACGCGGGGCAGGTCGGCCGCCGATCCCGTCGCCCGCTGTGGCGTTGCGCCCGGCGCATCGCGCTCGATTGCCTGCAGCAGGCGGTCGAGCGAGTCGTCGCCCACCGGCACCGGGTCGAGGTTCTCGAACAGGCAGGATGCCATGCTCGTCAGCTGGTGATGGTCGGACCGGCAGTGCGGGCAGTACTCGAGGTGAACCGCCATCGGCAGTGCAACCGCCGGGGGTACGTTGCCGGCGGCGTAGTCGGCCAGCAGGAACTGGTCCGGGTGGTGTTGTGGTGTCGTGACTCCCATGGCGTTGCTCTCGTTGTTATCGTTCCAGGACGACTTTTAATTTGCTCATGGCAAGACGGACGCGGGATTTGACGGTCCCGATCGGCAGCTGCAGCTCGGCGGCCACTTCGCTGTGCGACTTGCCTTCCATGTAAATCTTGTCGATGACCTGGCGCTGTTCCAGCGGCAGGATCTTCAGGGATTCCCGAACCGTCTCCCGCACGCGGGCGACGGCCATCTGGGCATCGGGTTCTTCATCCGGCTCGGCGGCAAGATCCCAGAGTTCGTCGACGTCACCGTCGGCCTGGTGGCGGTGCTTGCGCCGCAGCAGGTCGATGCGGCCGTTGCGCGCCAGCGTGTAGATCCACGTGGTCGCCGAGGCGCGCGACTCGTCGAAGGTCTCGGCCCGGTTCCAGACCTTGAGCAGGACGTCCTGCACGAGTTCTTCCGCCAGGGCGTTCGAGGCCAGGCCGGGCTGGCTGAGCGCGAAGGATTTGACCAGGGGCGCGAAATTCTTGAACAGGGCCATGAAGGCGGCGCGGTCGCGCTCATCGCGCACCCGCACCAGCAGCGGCGTCCATTCGTCGTCGGCCTTGGTGGACGCGGCCGGACGGGAACCCGTATCGGCGTTGGCGTCTCGCAGCTTTACCACTACAGCACTCAATGTCTGTTACACCGTCAGCGACTCACGATACCGGCTTTTACGGGGGGGTGCACCACGCGGATCACCGCCGGCCCCGGAATCTGTCCGGTGAACCGAAAAAATGCCGATTCCGTACAGTCTCTTTGTCTTTTCCGGGGGGAACGCATGTCGAACATCGCCATTGTCGGTGCGGGGATCAGTGGACTCAGCGCCGCCTATTTCTTGCGTCGGCAGCACGAGGTCACCGTTTTCGAAGGCCAGGACCGCATTGGCGGTCACACGGCAACCATTGACGTGCAGGCAGCTTCCGGGGCGTACGCGATCGATACCGGCTTCATCGTTTACAACGAGCGGACCTATCCCAGTTTCATCCGCCTGCTCGACGATCTCGGGGTGGCCAGCCAGCCCACCAGCATGGGTTTCAGCGTCAGCGACGAGTCGACCGGGCTCGAGTACAGCGGCGACGGCCTCGGTGGCCTGTTCGCACAGAAGCGCAACATTCTGCGTCCGGCCTATTGGCAGATGCTGCGCGACATCGTGCGGTTCAACCGCGAGTCCGTGGCCGACCTCGAGGCGGGGCGTATCGATACCGGTATGACCCTGGGCCAGTACCTCGACGCCGGGCGCTACGGGGACATGTTCCGCACCAAGTACCTGGTGCCGATGGGTGCCGCGATCTGGTCGTCGGGCGGCGAGGGCATGAACGAGTTCCCGGTGGAGTTCTTCGTGCGGTTCTTCCGTAACCACGGATTGCTGCAGCTGCGCGACCGGCCGATGTGGCGTGTCATCCGCGGCGGCTCCCGCAGCTACCTCGAACCGCTGACGCGGACCTTTTCAGAGCGGATTCGCGTGGGTGATCCGGTTGTCGCTGTGCTGCGCGACGAGCACGGGGTGAGTCTGCGCACCCGCTCCGGCGCCAGCGAGCGCTTCGACCAGGTCGTCCTCGCGACGCACAGTGACGAGGCGCTGGCCCTGCTCGGCGACGCGACGAGCGCGGAGCAGGAGGTTCTCGCTGCGCTGCCCTACAGTGCCAACGACGTGGTGCTGCACACCGACGAGCAACAGCTGCCGGCGCGCCGGCGTACCTGGTCCAGCTGGAACTACCGGATCTGCGCCGACTCGGCGCGGCTGCCGGTGTTGACCTACAACATAAACATCCTGCAAGGTCTCCAATCGCCCGAAACCTTTTGTGTCACGCTCAACAGCACTGCGGCGATCGATCCGGACAAGATCTTGGGACGCTTCAGCTACAGCCATCCTGTGTTCACGCGGGCCGGTATCGCCGCCCAGCAGCGCTGGGAAGACGTGAACGGACCCCGTCGGACCTGGTTCTGCGGCGCCTACTGGCGCAACGGCTTCCACGAGGACGGGGTCGCCAGTGCGCTGCGCGTCGCCGAAGCGCTCGGAGGCGGTTGGTGACGGCCAGTGCAATCTACACGGGGCGGGTCCGGCATCGCCGCTTCAGTCCCAGACGCCATGCCTTCAGCTACCGGGTGTTCATGCTGTATCTGGACCTGTCCGAACTCGACGGCCTGTTCGCCCGCTCCTGGCTGTTCTCGCACCGGCGGCCGGCGCTCGGCTGGATGCGGCGCGAGGACTTCCTGGGCGATCCGGCGCTGCCGCTGGAGGAGGCGGTGCGGCGACGCGTCGCGGAAGAGCAGGGCGAGCGGCCGGCAGGACCGATCCGCCTGCTGACCAACCTGCGCTATTTCGGCAAGCTGATGAATCCGATCAGCTGCTACTACTGTTTCGCCGAAGACGGCGAGCGACTGCAGTACATCGTGGCCGAGGTCACGAATACGCCGTGGGGACGGCGGCACAGTTACGTATTGCCGGCAGACCCCGCGCAAGCCCGGCAACGGATCGATTTCGCCAAGGAACTCCACGTGTCCCCGTTCAATCCGATGGAGATGGTGTACCGCTGGTACGGACGCACTCCGGGGGAGCGCCTGAGCGTCCACATCGAGAACCACCGCGCCGGCCGCAAGGAGTTCGACGCGACTCTCAGTCTGCGGCGCGAAGCGATCAGCACGGCCAATCTGCGACGCAAACTGCTGCGTTACCCGTGGATGACGCTGAAAGTCGCGGCCGCGATCTACTTCGAGGCGCTGCGCCTGGCCATCAAGCGCGTGCCGTACTACGCCTATCCGAAGACCGACGATGAACAAGGAGCTGCGAGACGCCTATGACAGCCTCGAGTATCAAAACCATCAACCCGACCCAGGTCGGACGCCGTTCCTGGCCCAGCGCACTGGCCCGACGCCTGCTGCTGTCGCGCCTGCCCGATCTCAGGTACGGCACTCTGATCCTCGAGGATGGCGCCGAGGTGCTGCACTTCGGCGAGCCGATCAGCAGCAGCGCGGTCATCGCGAGGATCCACGTGCACAGCCCGGCCTTCTACAGCGACGTGGTGCAGGGCGGATCGATCGGTGCCGCCGAGTCGTACATCGAGGGGCACTGGACCACCGAGGACCTGCTCAGCGTGGTGCGCCTGATCTGTCTGAACCTGGTGGTCATGCGCGGCTTCGACCGCGGCACCTCGATGCTGCGCAAGAGCGCCATGCGCGCGTTCGCGTGGCTGCGCCGCAATTCGCTGCGGGGCTCGCGCCGCAATATCCGCGCGCACTACGACCTCGGCAATGATTTCTTCCGCCTGTTTCTCGACCCGGAGATGATGTATTCCTGCGCGCGTTTCAGCGCGCCGGACAGCGGTCTCGACGAGGCCTCCGTGGAGAAACTCGACTGGACCTGCCGCAAGCTCGACCTGCGGCCCGAGCACCATCTGCTCGAGATCGGGACCGGTTGGGGAGGCATGGCCCTCTACGCCGCGCAGCACTACGGCTGCCGCGTGACGACGACGACGATTTCCCGCGAGCAGTTCCAGTACGCGCAGCAGCGGGTGCGCGAGGCGGGCCTCGAGGATCGCGTGACCGTGCTCTGCGAGGATTACCGGGAGCTCGACGGGCAGTACGACCGCCTGGTGTCGATCGAGATGATCGAAGCGGTCGGCCACAAGTATCTCGGTGGCTACTTCGAGAAGTGTTCCTCGCTGCTCAAGGCCGACGGCAAGATGGTCATCCAGGCGATCCTGATTCCCGAGCAGCGCTTCTCCATGCAGATCGGCAACGTGGACTTCATCCAGCGCTACATCTTCCCCGGTGGCTTCCTGCCGTCGATAGGCGCGATCAGCGACAACGTGGGCCGCTACACCGACCTCAAGGTGGTCGAGGTCGACGACATGACCGAGGACTACGCGCGTACCCTGGCCTGCTGGCGGGAACGCTTCGATGCCAGCCGGGACGAGGTCCGGGCGCAGGGCTTCGACGACCAGTTTCTGAGGTTGTGGGAGTACTACCTGTGCTACTGCGAGGGCGGCTTCCGCGAGCGCGTCATCAGCACCGCGCAGTTCGAATTCGAAAAGCCCCTGTACCGTCCGCCGGTCGTTACGCGGCGCGACAGCTGATCGCGTGGCGGCGCTCGCCTGGCTGCGCAGCGACCTGCGGGCCGACGACAACGCGGCGCTGAGCAACGCCTGCGCGACCGACGGCGCCGTCCATGCGCTGTTCATCGCCACGCCGGAACAGTGGCGCCGGCACCAGTGGGGTCCGCGGCGGCGCAGCTTCGTGCTGCGCTCGGTCGCGGCGCTCGGTCGGCGTCTCGACGCTCTGGGCATTCCGCTGCATGTCCTGCGCGTCGACGATTTCGCGGCGGTGCCCGCGGCCCTGGCCGACCTGTGTCAGGAGTTCGCTATCGACGAGGTGCACGCGAGCCGCGAGTACGGTGTCGACGAACTGGCCCGGGATGAGGCGGTTGCCGCCGAGCTGGCGCGAAAGTCCCTGCGTTTTCGCTGCTATGACGACGCCACCGTGCTGCCGCCCGGCAGCCTGTCGACCGGCCAGGGCGAACCATACCGTGTCTACACACCGTTCCGGCGCGCCTGGCTGAAGGTGGTCCGGGACGACGAACTGCGAATCCTGCCGGAGCCGGCGCGTCGCCACGAGGCCGCGGCGGCGCCGTACCGCGATCGCGTCGAGGACCTGGACGACGGGGATCTCGACAGCGACTGGTGGCCGATCGGCGAGCAGGCGGCGCAGGACCGGCTCGACCGATTCGTCGATGGCCCGCTGCTGCGGTACCACGAGCTCCGGGACCAACCGGCCGTCGATGGCACCAGCCGCCTGTCGCCTTACCTCGCGAGCGGCGTGATCTCGGTGCGGCGGTGCTTCCGTGCCGCGTTGGACATCAATCAGGGCGAGTGGGACAGTGGCCATGCGGGCGTCACGACCTGGCTCGGTGAACTGATCTGGCGCGAGTTCTATGCCAGCGTTCTGGCCGGCTTTCCGCGCGTGAGCCGCCACCGGCCGATGCGCGAGGAGACCGAGCGCATTCCCTGGCGCGACGACCCGGACGCCCTCGAGGCCTGGCGCCAGGGCCGCACCGGAATCCCGCTGGTCGACGCCGGGATGCGGCAGTTGCGGGAGGTCGGCTGGATGCACAACCGCCCGCGCATGGTCACGGCGATGTTCCTGAGGAAGCACCTGCTGATCGACTGGCGACATGGCGAGGCCTGGTTCATGGAACAGCTGGTCGACGGGGACCTGGCGGCGAACAACGGCGGTTGGCAGTGGAGCGCGTCCACCGGCACGGACGCGGCGCCTTACTTCCGTGTGCTCAGTCCGCTGCGCCAGGCCGAGCGCTTCGACCCGGACGGTGTCTTCCAGCGCCGCTACATCGACGAACTGGCCGACGTGCCGGTACCTGCGCTCGGTCAGCCGGGCTGCGAGGCCCTGTTGCAGGCAGGGTACCCGGAACCGATCGTTGATCTGAAGTCTGCCCGGCAGCGTTGTATTGATACCTTCAAGGAAATTCTCGGCAAACGCGATGCGGATTGAACACGCAGGCAGGCTCGTCGCCAACGGGGTGATCTTCAATCTCGGCTGGTTCGCCTGCGTGCTGGGCGGCAACGCCGTGGCTCTGTGGGTCGTACCGCTGCTGCTGCTGGCGCACTGGGCGCTGCTGGCCCGCGAAGCGGCCGAATGGTCGCTCATCGCCGCCGTGACGGTCCTCGGCATCCTGATCGACGGACTCGTGCAGGCTCTCGGCGCGCTGCGCTTCAACGGCAGTGGCTGGCCCGTGCCGCTGTGGCTGATGCTGCTGTGGCCGATGTTCGCCACGCTGCTGAATCACAGTCTGCGGTTCTTCCAGACGCACCCCTGGCTGGCGGCCCTGCTGGGGGGCGTGTCGGGCCCGATGACCTACCTGCTGGGGGTCGAGTTCGGTGCCGCCACGGCCGTCTGGTCGACGTTCGCCCTGTTCGCCACCTACGCCCTCGTCTGGGCACTGCTGTTGCCGTTGTTGCTGCGTTTGATGCAACGTCGCCAGCCGATTCTGGAGATGCTGCCGACATGAACCGTCTGCTGGTCGCACTGCTCGGTGTGCTGGCGGCCGCGCCGTCGGTGGCCGCCATCACCGTCGTCGGCGACGCGCGGCGCATCGACGGCGGTGAGCTGGTATACCGTGAGCTGCACATCGAGTCGGCGGAACGCCGCGAGGTCCAGTACGTCGACCCGGAGGGACGCCTGATCTCGTTCAATCGCCTGGCTCCGGGTCCGCGCCCGAGTGCGCCGAGTTTCCTGCAGTACGACCTGCGCTTCGACCGTTGCCAGGCCGTGGCCTGGCGCGGTGACCTGCTGCAATTCAGCCACTCGGGTCGGGTGCGGGCGCGCGAGCCGCGTCCGCCGGTGGTCATCAGCACAGGCTTCGATACCTTCGTGCGGGAGAACCTCGACCGCCTGGCTGCCGGGGAATCACTGGAGTTCGATTTTCCGCTGCCCAGCCGACTCGATCTCGCGCGCCTGGAGATCGAGCGCATCGGGCGCGACGAGACCGGGATCGACGAGCCGTCCGCAGACTGGACCCTGTTGCGTATAGAGCCCGCCTCCGGTCTGCTGGCGCTGTTCGTCAAGCCGATCGATCTCGCCTACGACGACGCGGGCCGCCTGCGCGTATACCACGGCCTTTCCAACCTGTCCGCGCCGGAGGGCGGGCCCCTGCAGGTGCGTATCGATTACCGCTACGAGACCGCGAACTTCGCGCCGGTCGAGGTGGCCATGGAGCGCCCCCCGCGCGGGCTCGAGGTGGTCGACGACGGGGATGACCCGTGCCGGCAGGCGGTGCCGGGATGAGCCGATCCATTACGCTGCGCGAATCCGCCTGGGTGCCGCGCACGCCGCGGGAGGCCTTTCTCTACCTGCGCGACTTCACGAACTGCGCCGAGTGGGATCCGGGCGTCGATCGCGCCCGGCGTCTCGACGACGGGCCGCTGCGGGAAGGCGCCCGCTTCGAAGTGTCCCTCAAGGTCTGGTTCCTGCGGCCGCGGATGGTCTACCAGCTCGAGGAAATGACAGCAGAGCGACGCATCGTGCTGCGCTCGAGTACCGCGTGGATCGATGCGCGCGACGTCATCGTACTCGAGCCCGAGGCGGACGGCACCCGAGTGCGCTACGTCGCCGAGTTCACGTTCAAGGGCCCGTTCGGTCGCCTGCTGATTTCCCGTCCCGACGCGGTGAAGGCGATGGGGCGCCGCGCCGTCGCCGGCCTGCGCCGCG
>CAZOUC010000019.1:0-15025 GCA_964582825.1 uncultured Enterobacteriaceae bacterium
CGATGCTGATCGGCACGCTGCTCGACGAGCTCGAGGCGCGCAACCTGCGCCGCGGCCTGGTCAACGCCTGCGTCGGCGGCGGCATGGGTATCGCCACGATCATCGAACGCGTGTAAGGGAGGTCACGATGAACAGCATCCGCTACGAGAAAGACGCCAACAACATCGTCCACCTGGTATTCGACAACCCGAACGAGTCGGCGAACCTGCTCAATAACGCGTTCCGCAAGGACTTTTCCGACGCCATCAGCCGTCTCGAGGGGGAGAGCGAGCTGGCCGGCATCATCCTGCGCTCGGCCAAGTCGACGTTCTTCGCCGGCGCCGACCTCAAGGAGCTGGTGCGCGCTGCCGAGCACCCGCCCGAAGAACTGTGGGCGAACTTCAACGACGGCCTCAAGCGCGACCTGCGTCGCCTGGAGACGATGGGCAAGCCGGTCGCCGCGCTGATCAACGGCGCCGCGATGGGCGGCGGCTGGGAGATGTGCCTGTGCGCGATGCACCGCATCGCCCTGGACTCGCCCAAGGTCGTCATCGGTCTGCCGGAGGTCAACCTCGGCCTGCTGCCGGGCGGCGGCGGCGTGGTCAAGATGGTGCGCCTGCTCGGCGTCGAAGCGGCGCTGCCCTACCTGCTCGAAGGCAAGACGCTCAAGCCGCAGCAGGCCCACGAACTCGGCCTGGTACACGAACTGGCCGCCACGCCGGAAGAGATGATCGACAAAGCCACGACCTGGATCCAGGCCAACCCGGAGGCGCAGCAGCCCTACGACGTGAAGGGCTACAAGATCCCAGGCGGCACGCCCAGCCACCCGGGCCTGGCGCAGCGTCTGAGCGCCGCGCCGGCGGTGCTGCGGCAGAAGACCAAGGGCTGTTACCCGGCTCCCGAGGCGATCCTGTCGACGGCGGTCGAGAGCGCGCAGGTCGACGTCGACAACGCACTGCGCATCGAGACCCGCTACTTCATCGAGCTAGCCCGCGGCGCGGTGGCCGGCAACATGATCAATACCTTCTGGTTCCAGCTCAACGAGATCAAGGCCGGCGTCAGCCGCCCCGACGGTTTCGAGCCGGCGAAGGTCGCCAAGGTCGGCGTCCTCGGTGCCGGCATGATGGGCTCGGGCATCGCCTGGGCCTGCGCCAGCAAGGGCATCGACGTGGTGCTCAAGGACGTGTCGATGGAGCAGGCCGAGAAGGGCAAGGCCTACAGCGCCGGCCTGGTCGAGAAGCGCGTCGGCCGCGGCCGCATGAGCGAAGAAGACGGCGCCGCGCTGCTGGCGCGCATCCAGCCCAGCACCGAGGCCGGCGACCTCGCCGACTGCGACCTGGTGATCGAAGCCGTGTTCGAGGACAAGGACCTCAAGGCCAAAGTGACACAGGAAGCCGAGGCCGCTCTTGGTGACGGCGCCATTTTCGCGTCCAACACCTCGACGCTGCCGATTACCGGTCTCGCCGAGGCGTCGCGGGATGCCGGCAGGTTCATCGGCCTGCACTTCTTCTCGCCGGTCGACAAGATGCCGCTCGTCGAGATCATCAGCGGCGAGAAGACCGCCCCGGAAACCCTGGCCCGCGCCTACGACTTCGTGCAGCAGATCGCCAAGACGCCTATCGTCGTCAACGACAGCCGCGGCTTCTACACCTCGCGGGTCATCGGCACCTACATGATGGAAGGCGTCGGCATGCTGGCCGAGGGCATCCCGGCCGCGATGATCGAAAACGCCGCGGTCCTGTCCGGCTTCCCGGTCGGCCCGCTCAACGTCATGGACGAGGTCAGCCTGAGCCTGTCGGCGCGGATCCGCGAGCAGACGCGCATCGCTCTCGAAGCCGAAGGCAAACCGGTGCCGAACCACCCGGCCAACGCCGTGCAGGACTGGATGCTCGAGCAGAACCGGGCCGGCAAGGCCGCCGGCGCCGGCTTCTACGAGTACCCGCAGGGTGGCAGGAAGCACCTGTGGCCGGGCCTGGCCGAACGCTTCGGCAGCGAAGGCGTGAACACGCCGCTGCAGGACGTCAAGGACCGCTTCCTGTTCATCCAGGCCCTCGAGTCGGTGCGCTGTCTCGACGAAGGCGTCATCGAGGCCGCGCGCGAGGCCAACATCGGCTCGATCTTCGGCATCGGCTACCCGGCCTGGACCGGCGGCGCCCTGCAGTTCATCAACGGCTACGGCATGCAGGCCTTCGTCGACCGCGCCTGGCAGCTGGCCGAGGCCTACGGCGCCCGCTTCGAACCGCCGAGGTCCCTGGTCGAACGTGCCGAGCGCAACGAGAAGTACTGAGCAACCGCGTGCGGGGGCGCCCCGGCGCCCCCCGATTTTCCCGCAACGGAGCAGTAAGCGATGATTCCACGCACCCTATTCAGTGATGAACATGAGATTTTCCGCGCCAGCGTGCGCAAGTTCCTCGAGACCGAGTGCGCCCCGCACCACGACCGCTGGGAAGAGCAGGGCCACGTCGACCGCGAGATCTGGACCAAGGCCGGCGAGCAGGGTTTCCTCTGTCCTACCGTGCCCGAGGAGCTCGGCGGCGTCGGCGGCGACTTCCTCTACAACACCATCATCGACGAGGAGATCTCCCGCGCCGGCCTGAGCGGCATCGGCTGGGGCCTGCACTCGGACATCGTCGCGCCCTACTTCGTCAATTACGGCAGCGACCTGCTCAAGGAGAAGTACCTGCCGCGCATGATCAGCGGCGAGATCATCACCGCGATTGCGATGACCGAGCCCGGCGCCGGTTCCGACCTGCAGGGCGTCAAGACCAACGCCGTGCTCGACGGCGACGAGTACGTCATCAACGGCTCGAAGACCTTCATCACCAACGGCCAGCTCGCCGACCTCGTCATCGTCGTGTGCAAGACCGACCCGGACGCCGGCGCCAAGGGCACCAGCCTGATCTGCGTCGAGGCGGGCATGAAGGGCTTCAGCAAGGGCCGCAACCTGAAGAAAGTCGGCATGAAAGCCCAGGACACCTCCGAGCTGTTCTTCGAGGACGTGCGCGTACCGAAAGAGAACCTGATCGGCGAAGCGAACATGGGCTTCATCTACCTGATGCAGGAACTGCCGCAGGAGCGCCTGTCGATCGGCATCAACGCCGTCGCTTCCTGCGAGTCGATCCTCGAGCAGACCATCGAGTACGTGAAGGAACGCAAGGCCTTCGGCCGGTCCATCGCCAGCTTTCAGAACACCCAGTTCAAGCTCGCCGAACTCGAGTCGGAAGTCTCGGCGATGCGGGTGTTCATCGACCGCTGCCTGGAGCTGCACCTCGAGGGCAAGCTCGACGTCCCGACCGCGGCCAAGACCAAGTACCTGGCCTCGGACCTGCAGTGCAAGGTCATGGACGAGTGCGTGCAGCTGCACGGCGGTTACGGCTACATGTGGGAGTACCCGGTGGCCCGCGCCTGGGCGGACGCCCGGGTGCAGCGCATCTACGGCGGCACCAACGAAGTCATGAAGCTCATCATCGGCCGCACCCTGCTCGGCTGATCCTCAGGGGTGGTCGGGCGGGGGCTCGACCACCCACTCCGGTTCCTCGAAC
This sequence comes from uncultured Enterobacteriaceae bacterium, assembly GCA_964582825.1. Taxonomy (GTDB): domain Bacteria; phylum Pseudomonadota; class Gammaproteobacteria; order Pseudomonadales; family UBA5518; genus CAZOUC01. The sequence goes on from CAZOUC010000019.1 coordinate 3,522, forward strand.
TCGCCGACCACCTTTACCTCCACGAACTCCGCCTGTCCGGCGATGATGCGCCGGATGTCCTCGCGCGGTTCGGACTCCATCGCGTCACGCTGTTCCTTGCTGGCCCAGCGCGCGATCGCCAGCAGCACGTCCGGATCGCCGATCTTGCGGTGCAGGCGCGTACCCCGCGCGCCGGGCGCCTGCTGGATCAGTTCGCTGGCGCGTACCCAGGCGTCGGCGTAGGCCCCGGCGCTGTGACCGGGTTTGATGTGGACTTCGAAGACGAACAGCATGACCCGGGCGGGCGCGGTGGTGGCCCTACCCGGCCCGGTAATCGTCGAGATTGAACGGCTTTGGCGGCGGTGGCAGCAGGAAAGCCAGCGCGGCATACACGATGAAGGTCAAACCGGCGGTCAACAGTGCGGACACCACCCACATCGCGCGCACCTGGCGCACCGCGAGTTCCTGGCGTTCGGCAATGCCGGCGGCCACGCCGGCAAACACGGCATTGTTCGATCGGCGTAGGGGCGTTCTCGTCATGGCGGTTCCCAGCTTCTCGTCGTCCGGACGGGTCGACTTACGATGCCCCTTTGTGCCGGCCAGTGCAAGGCACCACGGGCGGCAGCCGAAGCGGGATTGCGGTTTCTGCTCTAGCGGCGCATGCTCGAGGCACAGACCGACACGGGAGCCAAGACATGGGAAGCGCCATTCGAAGTGCCGGTGTCCTGCTGGCCCTGGCGATCGCCGCCGGCGGCGCCAGCGCCCAGCAGGCGCAGGACGTTCCGGAAGACCCGCGCCTGCCGGTCGAGATGCCGGCACTGCAGCAGGCGCTGATTCGCGAGGAAATGATCGAGCACACCAGCACCCTGCACCAGCTGCTGGTGCTGCTCGCCGCCGGGAAGCTCGACCAGGCCGCCGAGATCGCCGAGCAACAGCTCGGCCTGAGCTCGATGGGCAAGTACGCCGCGCGCACCCGCGGCATGGGACCGGGTCGCTTCATGCCCGACGCCATGCGCAACATCGGCATCGGCATGCACCAGGCCGCCAGCGACTTCGCCGACATCGCCCGGCAAGGCGACCGCGACGCCGCCTACGAGGCCCTGCAACCGGTTACAGCCGCCTGCGTCGGCTGCCACGCGTCGTATCGCCTGGAGTGAGCCGACTGCTGCACCCGGTCAGATCTCCCGGAGGATTTCCGCGCGCCGGCGTGCCAGCTCCTCATCGGTGATCAGGCCCCGGTCGGCCAGCGCCTGCAGCTCCTGCAAGCGCTGCGCGATGCTCGCCGACCTGTCGACGACCGTCCGGTCGGGGTCTGCGTCCGAGCCGTGTTCGGCGCCCGCCCGGTCGCGCTGGAAGTCCTGCAGGATGGCCGCCATGGCCTCGGCCTCGCTGCGAGAACGGGCCGGCATCGGCAGTTTCAGTGCCACCAGCCAGCCGATCGGCCCCAGCGCGAAGCCCCACAGGAAACCCAGGCGGCCACGACCGACCCGGTTGGCGATCATCGCGCCGATCAGGCCGTTGACGGTCAGCCCGACGATCACGAATACGAAAACAGTCCAGCCCTCTCCCACAGCGCGTCCTCCTGGTAGTCGCCGTGCCAGGCAATCTCCTGGTCAAGCGCAGCGGCCAGTCTAGCGCCGGTGCGCGCAGCGCTCACGCCGCAGGGCGGCGAGGCGCCTCGTTCCGGGCGCGTCCTGGCAATTCAAAGACCGGTAAATGCGCCGCGGATTTCTTATACTGCGGACCAGGGCAGAGAGCGGGTTTCTGCCAATTGCTTCCGCACGCGCATGCCTGAAGAACTCATACGACGCAATCGCGAGTGGGCGAGGCGCATTCAATCGAAGGCGCCCGATTACTTTCACCGCCTGGCCGCGGTACAGAAGCCCGAGTACTTCTGGATCGGCTGCGCCGATGCCCGGGTACCGGCCAACGTCATTGCCGGCCTGGAGCCGGGAGAGGTGTTCGTGCACCGCAACGTGGCGAACGTCGTGCACCCGTCGGACCTCAACCTGCTCAGCGCGCTGCAGTTCGCGATCGAAAGCCTGAACGTCCGCAAGGTGATCATCTGCGGCCACTACGGTTGCGGCGGGGTCAGCGCGGCCTGCGAAGCGTCCTCGCACGGACACGGACTCGTGGACCACTGGATCGAACCGATTCGGCGCCTGCGCAAGGAGAACGCCGCCTCGCTGGACGGGCTGGAGGAGGCCGCCAGGCGGAACCGCCTCGCGGAGCTCAACGTCCACCGCAGCGTCGCACGGATCGCGGAGACCCCCATTCTCGACAAGGCCTGGAATCGCGGCATCCCGATCGAGATTCACGGCATGATCTACTCGCTCGAGGACGGGCGCCTGACCCTGCTCGAATCGGTGTACAGGCCAGACTCGCAATGAAGATAACTGTCGAAACTGTCGTGAACGCCGACATCGACTCGGTCTGGGCAGCCGGCAATGGAATGAGACGGGGCTGGCAGAGCATCCTCGACAGCTTCGCGCGGCACGTCGAGGCCGGCGGGTAACCGGGCCGGGAGTCATGAGAGCAAAGACATGAAAGGAAACTGCACGGCGACATGGCCGTGGATCGCGATCGTGCTGTTTCTTGGCGGCTGCGACCGCCTCGACTCCATGCAGCAGGCCAGCAGGATGGCCGAGTGGGCCGACACGACGCCGCGGGAAATGACGACGACAGACGTTGTCGCCAAGCGGGATCGGTCCGGCCGAGAGGCGACACTGCTCTCGGCGTTCTTCGGGCTTGACGACGCCCTGCCGAGCCGCAGCGACATCGCAATCTGTCCCGGCGCTGCGGGCCAGGACGGCATGCCGGTGTTGTTCTCACACGAGATCGACGTCGAGACGATGCAGGCCGGGGACTTTCGCGTCGTCGCGGCCTCCGGCGCGATCGGCGACATTACCTGTGTCACGCCGGCGCCCGCCGACGATCCCGGCGAAGCCCGGACCATTCTCGTGGTCGGTCAGTACGGCAGCGCCGCGGACCCGCCGGCTATCGTGGAAATCGTCGGCAACCTGCTGTCCCGAGACGGGCAGCTGAATTTCCTGGGCAGCCGGGCGACGGTCACGGCCCTCGAGGCGGGCACCGAAATGGTCTGGGCCGAGGTCGTTCCGGAACCGGAGTGGGATCTGGGCAAGCCGGCAACGCCGCTCGCGTTCGGGGGCGGCACCGGCTGCCCGGCCGACACGCGACAGGTCGTCCGGGTGGCCTGGGCCGGCGGGGTCACCCGGCCGGGAGGCGAGGAGATCGGCGACCTCGTACGCGCTGCGTACCGGGTGACGCTGTTGTCAGAAGACGGGGAAACCCAGGAAGTCGTGCCCTTCGCGATCGGCGACCTCGGCGACGGAGACAACAACCACGAGTTGTGTCTCGACCGCACCGGAGCGCCGCTTTACGTGGAGTTTCCAGCCGGGCTCGTCACCGACCCGCGTGAAGACCTCAATCCGTTTACCCGCGTGCGCGTCCATGACCCGGGCAACGGCCTGCGCGCCTCTGGAATCTCCCCGGCGGACGGCGAGTCGGTCGAGTCGGTAGAGAGCCGCCTACAGACCACCATCGGGCCGTGATTCACGGGTCGGTGTCGATCCCCACACCCAGATTCCAGGTCACGTGACAGGTCGAACAACGCGCCTGCCACATGTCCGCTTCCCTGTTTCGAATGGTGCTGGTGGAGCCGCCGCAAGCCGGACACCTGACGTTGTTCAGGATGACGAAACCGGTGATCAGCCCGACCGGAACCAGAACGAAGAACGCGATCAGCAGCCAATTCGAAACCTCGTCGTACCCTCGGCTGCCCGAATAGAAGAACAGCCCCATGGCGATCGCAGCCAGAACGCCGAAGGACAGGACGACCCGCGTCACCCTCCTGCCGATCCCGGGCAGTTCCCTGATCTCGCCGTTGTCGTTCACCGGCTGACGGACTCCAGTTCAGGATGCGCTCTTTGCCGTTCGACTCACCGGCTCGGGCGCTTCGACTCGAGACACCAGAGTAGCAGGATCGCCGCAGCCCGTTTTCGCGCCGACGCGTCGCACGGCGATCGGGTGCTGCGCGTGACAGTACAGTCTGCGGATGTCCACCGGCGCGGCCTGGACGCGGTTCCCGGCGGACGAGCGCCCGGGCGGGGCGTGGTTTGTGGGATACTGCGCCAGCCCGGCATCTTACGCCGGCTCACGTTTCCGCTTCACCGCGCACAGAGGCCGCACGACAGTGGACGACCTGGAACTGCTGATCGACCTGCACCGTAACGGCGAGCGCCAGGGCCCGGGCGGGGACGCGCAGACGCGGCTCGCGGTGACGCTGTCCGGGCTGCGCGACACGCCGAACCTGGAGATCGCCGATATCGGCTGCGGCACCGGCGCGTCGACGCTGGTGCTCGGCACGGAACTCGACGCCCGGATCACCGCGGTCGATTTTCTGCCCGAGTTCCTCGCGCGGCTCGAGCGCGCCGCGGCCCGTGCCGGCATGGGCGATCGCATCACGACGCTGGCGGCGTCGATGGATGCGCTGCCCTTCGAGGACGCCTCGCTGGACGCGATCTGGTCCGAGGGGGCGATCTACAACATGGGCTTCGCGGCCGGTGTCGAGGCCTGGCGCCGGTTCCTGAAGCCGGGCGGCATCCTCGCCGTGTCGGAGCTGACCTGGCTGAGCGCGCAGCGTCCCGCCGAGCTGGACGCGCACTGGGCGGAGGAGTATCCGGAGGTGGACACGGCCTCGGCCAAGTTCGCCGTGCTCGAGCGCCTGGGCTTCGCGCCGATCGGCTATTTCCCGCTGCCCGAGGCCTGCTGGCTGGACCACTACTACCGCCCCATGCAGCAGCGCTTCGCGGCCTTTCTCGACCGGCACGGGCACTCGGACGCGGCGCGCGCGATCGTCGCCGCCGAGGAACGGGAAATCGCCCTGTACGAGCGGTACCGCGAGTTCGTCAGCTACGGCTATTACATCGCGCGCCGGATAGACGGCTGAGCGTGCCGCGCGGCTGGCCGGCGATACGGCAGCGGCCGGCAGACCTCAGGTGATCGAACCGACGTTCTGTTCCCAGTTCTGACCGTCGAATGGCGTGACGTCGAGGAACGCGAAGCCGTCATCGAGGCAGCGCGCGTTGACGTCGTAACTGCCCGGATGAGAGCGCGGCCGCGTGAACGGGTGGATGCCGCAGACGGTGCAGAAGCGGTGCTCGGCCTGCATCGTGTTGAAACGGTAGCTGGCGAGGTGCTCCTCGCCCTGCAGCAGCTCGAAGTCCTCGGGCTTCGTGATCAGGTTGACGAAGCCTTTCATCGCACAGATCGAGCAGTTGCACTCGATCGCCTCGGGCGTTTCGATGCGCACCCTGAAGCGTACCCGGCCGCAGTGACAGCCGCCGTGGTACCAGTTGTCCCGTGGCTCGTTCAACGGCGTGGTCCTCCGTCGGCAGACGCTCTCCGGATCCGGTATCAGTCCGAGAGGTAGTACTGGATCGTCGACACCACGCGCACCTTCTTGATGTGCGGCGTGGTGGTGTCCCGGTCGCTGATCGTGAACTGGCCCTGGCTCGCGGTGCGGATCTTGCCGAGACGGCTGTCCGAATCCTGCGCGAACTTGGCGGCGACTTCGCGCGCCTTGCGGGTTGCCTCTTCGATCATCTCCGGCTTCAGGTCATTGAGCCCGGTGAACAGGAACTGGCTCTGCATCGGCCCGCCGTGCGGGCCACCGATGGCAACGCCGCGCTTGCCGAGCTCGATGACGTCGGCCATGGCGCGGCGCACCGCGTCCACCTTGTCGGTATAGACGGTCAGTGTGCCGGTGCCCGTGTAACGGAACTTGATGTGCTGCTTGTCACCCCACTGCTGTGCGTAGAGGTCGGTGATCGCCGGCGGGGCCGGCGTGATCTCGTCGCGCTCGATGCCATAGCCTTCGAGGTACTCGGAGACCAGCGCGGTCTTGCTCTCGATCTGGGTGAACACGTCGTCGAACTCGTTGCTGGCCACCTGAAAGGAGATCGGCCAGGTGGCGACGTCGGCCGGCACTTCGCGCTCCGAGAGGCCCTTGACGGTAACGGTGCGCTCCATCGCCTTGAACGACAGCGCCGCGTCGCCGAGCAGCCAGCCGAGCAGGCCCAGCGCAAGCACCAGGAACACGCCGAGGACGGCGGCGCTGCTGTCGGAATTCGCTTTACTCACCGGAGTGGCCTCGTCGTCCGCACTCAAACGGCGCAGCCGGGTCGCGCGCCGATGCGCTGCTGCCAGGCAAGCAGATTGCCGTGGTCGTCCGGAATCGCGACACCGACCACCTTGACGAAGCGGCTGAACACGTAGGCGTCGATGTCCGCGGCACTGAACGCGTCGATCGCCACGAAGTCACGGCCGGCCAGGCGCTCGTCGAGCACCGCCAGGAAGGCCTTCAGGCGCAGCATGCCGCGCTCGGCCAGGGCCGGAATCTGCTCGAGGTCGAGCGGGCCGGGCAGGGCACGGTTGGCGAAGGCCGGGTTGCTGTTGCGCATCGCGTCGGCGACGGCGGCGAAGCCTTCCATGAAGGTGCGGTGCATCCACTCACGGACCAGGGCGCGTTCGGTCGGCGTGCTGCCGAGCAGCGGCGGCTGCGGGTGCGCCGCTTCGAGGTACTCGTACATGGCGACGACCTGGGTCAGCGTGGTGCCGTCGTCCAGCTGCAGGGCCGGTGCGGTCTTCAGCGGATTGATCGCCGCGTAGGCCTCGCCGAGATGTTCACCGGCCATCAGGTCGACGGTCTCGCTCGGCAATTCCAGGCCCTTTTCGGCCAGGAAGATGTTGATGCGGCGCGGGTTCGGCGCCTTGTCGTGGGTGTACAGCTTCATCGCGCCCTCCTAGAGCACTTCGAACAGGCCGGCGGCGCCCTGCCCGCCGCCGATGCACATGGTGACGACGACGTACTTCTCGCCGCGCCGTTTGCCCTCGAGCAGGGCGTGACCGACCATGCGGGCGCCGCTCATGCCGAAGGGATGGCCAATGGCGATCGAGCCGCCGTTGACGTTGAGGCGATCGTTGGGAATGCCGAGCCGGTCGCGACAGTAGATGACCTGCACCGCGAAGGCCTCGTTGAGTTCCCACAGGCCGATATCGTCGATCGTCAGGCCGTGCCGCTCGAGCAGCTTCGGGATCGCGAATACCGGGCCGATGCCCATCTCGTCCGGCTCGCAGCCGGCGACGGCAAGGCCGCAATAACGGCCGAGCGGCTCGAGGCCGCGCTGTTCGGCGCGCTTCTCGCTCATCAGCACCGTGGCCGCGGCGCCGTCGGAGAGCTGCGAGGCGTTGCCGGCGGTGATCACGCCGCCGTCGAATACGGTGCGCAGCCCGGCGAGCGCCTCGAGCGTCGTCTCCGGGCGGTTGCCCTCGTCGAGGCGCAGCGTCGCCTGCTGCTCCGAGACCTCGCCGGTCTGCTTGTCGGTCACCAGTCGGGTGGTCGTGACCTCGAAGATCTCGTCGTCGAACAGTCCGGCCTGCTGCGCGGTGGCCACGCGCTGCTGGCTCTGCAGCGAGTACTCGTCCTGCTGCTCGCGGCTGATGCCGTAGCGCTCGGCGACGACCTCGGCGGTATTCAGCATCGGCATGTAGATGTGCTCGTGCATCGCCACCAGGCGCGGGTCCTGCGCTCGATACGTGTTGTAGTGCTCGTTGCGAATCAGCGAAATCTGCTCGAGGCCGCCGGCGACCAGCGTGTCCATGCCGTCGTACATGATCTGCTTGGCGGCGGTGGCGATCGCCATCAGGCCCGAGGAGCACTGGCGGTCGACGGTCATGCCGGCGGTGGTCACGGGCAGGCCGCCGGCCAGCGCCGCCAGGCGCGCGACGTTGGGACTCGCCGTGCCCTGACCCATGGCGCAGCCCATGATGCAGTCCTCGACCTCGCCGGGCTCGACGCCGGCACGGCGCACCGCCTCGGCGACGGCCAGTCCGCCCATGGTCGGCGCCTCGGTGTTGTTGAACAGACCGCGCGCCGCCTTGCCGATCGGCGTGCGCGCGGTCGACACGACGACCGCGGCGCTCACGAGTCCTCTCCGCCGCCCGCGTGCTTCATGGCGAGCTCGACGAACTTCTGGGTCTGCTGCCAGGCGGCGACCATCGGCGTTTCACCGGCGGTGTCGTTGATGCGCTCGAGCGCGGCCAGCACGTTCTCCGGACTGCGCTCCTCGGGGGGCAGGTACACGCCGGCGGTCTCGTAGATGTGCGTGGCGGCGAACACGCCGGCGCCGGCGCACAGGATCTGGCGGTTCGGGGCGTTCTCGTCGCACAGCGCGACCAGGCCGGGCGTCACGGCTTCCGGCGCCAGCAGTTCGAACACGCGCGGGTCCTCGATCAGGTCCTCGGTCATGCGCGTGCCCGCCGCCGGCGCAAGGGCATTGACGCGGATGCCGTACTTCTCGCCTTCCTGTGCCAGGGTATTCATCAGGCCGATCATCGCCATCTTGGCGGCGCTGTAGTTGCTCTGGCCGAAGTTGCCGTACAGGCCGCTCGACGACGACGTGAACACGATGCGGCCGTACTGCTGCTCGCGCATCGTCTCCCACACCGCCCTGGTGCAGTTGACGCTGCCCATCAGGTGCACCTCGATGACGGCGCGGTAGTCGGCGAGGTCCATCTTGGCAAAGCTCTTGTCGCGCAGGATGCCGGCGTTGTTGACCAGCACGTCGACGCGGCCCCAGGCGGATTTTGCCGCATCGACCATCGCCTGCACCGCGTCGAAGTCGGTGACGTTGGCGCCGTTGGCGATGGCTTCACCGCCGGCGGCCTCGATTTCGTCCACCACGGCCTGCGCCGCGTCGACCGAGCCACCGCTGCCGTCGCGGGCGCCGCCGAGGTCGTTGACGACGACCCGGGCGCCGCGCGCGGCGAGCGCCAGTGCATGCGATCGCCCCAGGCCGGTTCCGGCACCGGTGACGATGGCGACGCGATTGTCGAAACGTACGGTCATGTCGTGCTTCTCCTCAGTTCGTGTAGGCCATGCCCAACCACTCGGCGACCAGCGCGGGCTTGTCTTCGCCCTCGATATCGACGGTGACCAGCTGCTTCATCAGGTACTGGCCGGGCGCCTTTTCGGTGACCTCGAGCAGTTCGAAGCGGGCGCGCACGCGTTTGCCGGCGCGCACCGGCGCCAGGAAACGCAGCTTGTCGAAACCGTAGTTGACGGCCATCACCGTGTTCTCGACGCGCAGGCCGGCTTCCTCGGCCAGCGGTGCGAGCAGCGACAGGGTCAGGAAGCCGTGGGCAATGGTGCCGCCGAACGGGGTCTGGGCGGCCTTGTCGAGATCGACGTGGATGAACTGGTGGTCTTCGGTGACGTCGGCGAAGGCGTTGATGCGATCCTGGCCGATCGTACGCCAGTCGCTGATGCCGACTTCCTGTCCGACCAGGTCGGCGAGCCGGGAGGCGGGTACGGGTTGGTCCACGCAAGAGTCTCCTGTGTTTGCGATTGCGTCCGGGCCGCCCTCAGGCCGCGCCCATGCAGAATACGTTGAGCTTGTTGCCGTCCGGGTCGCGGAAGTAGCCCGCGTAGAAGCCCTGGCCACGCGCCCCCGGAGCCCCCTCGTCGGACGCACCCAGCTCCAGCGCCCGGGCGTGGATGGCGTCGACCCGTTCCGGGCTGTTGGCGGCGAGGGCCACCATGACGCCATTGCCGACGGTCGCCGGGTTGCCGTCGTACGGGCGCCTCACGCACAGCGCGGGCTGACCCGCGGGCGTCGCCCAGGCGACGAAACTGTCTTCTTCCATGAAACGGCCGGCGCCGAACTCCGCCATGAGCGCGTCGTAGAACGCCGCGGCACGGGCCAGGTCGTTGCTGCCGAGCATGATGTATCCGATCATCTTGCGACTCCCTCCAGGGTCGGTGCCGCCGGTTGGCGGCTCAACGGTATTTCTTCAGTTCCGCGCGCGCCACGACCATGCGGTGCACCGCGTCCGGTCCGTCGGCGAAGCGCAGCGTGCGCAGGTTCATGTACATCGCGGCCAGCGGCGTGTCCTGGGAGATGCCGAGACCGCCGTGCATCTGGATCGCCTCGTCGACCACTTTCAGGGCGACGTTCGGCGCCACGGTCTTGATCATCGAGATCCAGTGCTGCGATTCCTGCACGCCGGCGTGGTCCATCATCCACGCGGTCTTCAGGCACAGCAGGCGCGCGCACTCGATGTCCATGCGGCAGTTGGCGATCACGTCGTAGTTGCCGCCGAGCTTGACCAGCGGCTTGCCGAAAGCGACCCGGGACAGGCCGCGCTGGCACAGCAGGTCGAGGGCGCGCTCGGCCTGGCCGATGGCGCGCATGCAGTGGTGGATCCGGCCCGGCCCGAGGCGGCCCTGCGCGACCTCGAAACCACGGCCCGGGCCGGCGATGATGTTGTCCTTCGGCACCCGCACGTCGGTAAAGCGCATGTGCATGTGGCCGTGCGGCGCGTCGTCCATCGAGAACACGTTCATCGGCCGCAGCACCTCGACGCCGGGCGTGTCCATCGGCACCAGGATCTGCGAGTGCTGGGCGTGGCGGGGCGCGTCCGGGTCGGTCTTGACCATTACGATCAGGATTCTGCAGCGCGGGTCGCCGGCACCGGAAATCCAGTGCTTGTCGCCGTTGATGACCCAGTGGTCGCCGTCGAGCACGGCGCTGGTGCTGATGTTGGTGGCGTCGGACGAGGCGACGTCGGGTTCGCTCATCACGTAGGCGGAACGGATCTCGCCGGCCAGCAGCGGTTCGAGCCACTGCTTCTGCTGCTCCGGCGAGCCATAGCGGGCCAGCACTTCCATGTTGCCGGTGTCCGGCGCGCTGCAGTTGAACACTTCCGGCGCCAGGTGCGACTTGCCGGTCTCCTCGGCGATGTAGGCGTATTCGACGGTATTCAGGCCGTAACCCTGCTTGTGGTCGGTCAGAAAGAAGTTCCACAGGCCGCGCTCGCGGGCCCTGGCCTTCAGGCCCTCGAGAATCTCGGTCTGACGCGCGGTGAACGCCCAGCGATCCTCCTTGTCGACCTCCTCGAAAAACTCCTCCTCGACGGGTAGGATCTCATCGCGGATGAAAACCTTGACCTGGTCGAGGATGGGACGGAGACGTTCGCTCACGCCGAGTTCCATGGCGGACCTCCTGTTGGTACGGGTAACGGATCGGGGGGCGCACGCGCGCCGGCGGACCGTGAGTATGCCAGCGCCGTGCGGATAAACCTACCGCCCGATCTGCTAGGCTAGCGACCCGCCGCCAGCCAGCCAGGAAACCGCCCGCCGTGTCGTCCGCCCTCGAGCAACTGATCCAGTGCCTGCGTCCCGAACCGGTCGACGAGAACCGCTTTCGAGGACACGTCGAGCGTCCCGGGATGAACCGGGTGTTCGGCGGCCTGGTGCTCGCGCAGGCGATGGCGGCGGCCAATGCGACGGTCGTCGCCGAGCGTCTGGTGCACTCGCAGCACGGCTACTTCCTGCGCGCCGGCGACCCGGGCGAGCCGATCGAGTACGAGGTCGATCGCATTCGCGACGGCGGCAGTTTCTGCACGCGGCGGGTGGTGGCCCGCCAGGGCGGTCGGGCGATCCT
>CAZOUC010000020.1:0-1700 GCA_964582825.1 uncultured Enterobacteriaceae bacterium
GGTGACCGACATCGATCAGGGCTTCGCCGCGCTGCCTGCCGTCGCGCCGATCCGCGCCGCCTACCTGATCTGGAGAAAGCCCTGGATGGCGGCCGGTTCGGACAGTTTCATCGATTCGATGCTCACAGAGGCCGGCTTCGACAACGTGTTCGACGACACGCCGCGCTATCCGGAAACGGACCCGGAAGATCTCCTGCGGCGGTGCCCGGACGTGCTGCTGCTGTCTTCCGAGCCCTTTCCGTTCACGGAGGCGCAGGCCGGCGAGCTGAGCGCCGAGCTGGGCCTGCCCTGCCTGTGGGTCGATGCGATGCCGTTTTCCTGGTACGGCAGCCAGCTGCTGCGGGCTCCCGGGTATTTCAAGGCGCTGCGCCGGCGCGTCGCCGCCGCGCTCGGGTCCGGGGTGTGAGGTGAACACGCTGCTCTGGCTGCTGCCTGCGCTTGGCGTCTTTCTATGGGCGTTCACGCGCTTCTACCTGCGCGGTGCCGATCTCGGCCGCTTCGACGCGCCGGGCGACCTCGTGCGCGGCGAGCCGCAGCGGCCGAGCGCCGAACACGGCGAGGTGGTGGCGCTGCTCAATCAGCTGTTTGCCGACAGCATTCCGGAACGCTCGCCGCGCAAGCGCCTGGCGATTCTGCGCCAGCGCATCGACGAGCGTGGACGCGAGGTGCCCGTCGATGGCTTCGACGTCCGGCCGACCGACGCCGGCGGCGTGCCGGCCGAGTGGGTGCTCGCGGCGGGCTCCGACCCGGACCGGCGCCTGCTGTACATCCACGGCGGCGCGTTCACGATGGGCAGCCCGGTCAGCCACCGTGCGATCACCACGCGCCTGGCCGTCGATACGGGCAGCGCGGTGCTGGCGATCGACTACCGCCTGGTCCCGGAGCACCGCCGGCTCGACTGCCTCGAGGACTGCTGCATCGCCTACCGCTGGATTGTCGACAACGGGCCGAGCGGCCGCGCGCCCGTGCGCAGCCTGTTCGTCGCCGGTGACTCGGCCGGCGGCAACCTGACCCTGGCGACGATCGCCTGGGCACGGGACGCGGGACTGCGCCGCGCCGACGCGGCGGTCGCCCTGTCGCCGGCCACCGACTCCACGCTGTCGAGCCCGAGCCTGCTCGAGAATCTGGACAGCGACCACATGCTGCGGCCGCTGTTCGGCAAGCTGGCGAAAGTGCCGCGCAGCCTCATCCTGTGGCTCACCTGGCTGCAGTCCCGCGTTCGTCCCTGTGATCCCCGGGTGTCGCCGGCGCACGGCGACCTGCACGACCTGCCGCCGCTGCTGGTGCACGCCTCGGAGGCCGAGATGCTCGTCGACGACGCGCGCCGCTACGTCGCCAAGGCGCGGTCGCAGGGCACCGCGGCACGACTGGAAACCTGGCACGACATGGTGCACGTGTGGCACATTTTCCGGGGCTTGCCGGAGGCCGATCAGGCGTTCGATCACATCGCCGCGTTCCTGGACGAGACCGTGCCGCGCCGCGCCACGGAACGCGAGCGCGCTTGAGGAAGCAGAGCAGGAGATTGCCGTGGACCGAATCGCAGTGACCGACAACGCCGGGCCGGACTGGCGCCACCTCGCGGACCACCAGGCGCTGGCGGCCAATGGCCGGCTGATGCGACGGGTAGATGGCCGACAGATCGCCCTGTTCCTCGTCGATGACGAGATCTACGCCTGCAACAACCTGTGCCCGCACGAGGG
>CAZOUC010000020.1:1710-2079 GCA_964582825.1 uncultured Enterobacteriaceae bacterium
GGTTACCCGCTCAGCGAGGGCACCATCGGCGAAGACTGCGTGCTGACCTGCAACTGGCACAACTGGAAGTTCGACCTGCGCAGCGGCGACAACCTGTACGAGGGCGACCGCCTGCGCACCTACCCGGTGGAGCTGCGTGGCAGCGAAGTCTGGGTCGATATTGCCAACCCGCCGCTCGAGCAGTGTCGCGACGACGCCCTGCGCCAGCTCCGCAACGCCTTCGACGACAATCGCTACGATCGCCTGGCGCGCGAGCTGGCGCGCTTTCGCCGGTTCGGCGGCTCGGGCACCGAAGCGCTGACGCAGTCGATCCTGTGGTCCTGGGACCGCTTCGAGTACGGCTGGACCCATGCCTACGCCGGTATGGCC
>CAZOUC010000020.1:2089-14636 GCA_964582825.1 uncultured Enterobacteriaceae bacterium
GGAGCTCGCTTGCCTGGTCGAAGCGATCGGCCACGTCGCCGATGACGTCGAGCGTCAGAATCACTACGCCTTCGGAGGGCAGGCCCAGCCCCGGGACTGGGACGAGGCGGGCTTTCTTTCGGCCGTGCTGCGCGAGGACGAACGAACCGCCGAGGGCATGGTCAGCGCCGGCCTTGCCGCCGGCATGGGATTTGCCGATTTCGAGCTCGCCTTCACGCGTGCCGCACTCGCGCACTACAACAGCTTCGGTCACTCCTTGATCTACCTGACCAAGGCGGCGGCGCTGGTCGAGCAGCTCGGGGAGGCCGCGACGCGCCCGCTGCTGCTGTCGCTGGTGCGCGAATTCTGCTTCGCGACCCGGGAGGACCTGATTCCGGAGTTCCGGCACTACGCGCAGGCCCTCGCCGCCTGGGGCGACAAGGGGGCGAGCGCTGAGTCGCCCGCGGCCCGAGTGTTCTGGAAGCACGGCATTCAGTCCTGTCTCGACTTGACCGTCGCGCACAGCGCCGCGCCGCCGGAGGCGCTGTTCGAGGCGTTGCTGGAAGCCTGCGGCCGCAACATGCTGGCCTTCGACCTCGCCTGCCAGCAGCGCCACGACGTCCCGATCTCCGCCAACGTCAACTGGCTCGACCTGACCCACGGCATCACTTTTGCCGAGGCCGTGCGGCGCCAGTGCCGGCGCTTTCCCGAATTCTGGCCGCAGGCCCTGCTGCAGCTGGCGCTGTTTGCCGGACGCAACGCGCGTTTCACCCAGGACCAGGCGCCGCTGGAAGACTGGCGTGTCGACGATTTCGAGGCGTTCTCCGCCGACGCGGTGCAGCGCCTGTTCCAGCACGGGCTCGGCGAGTACATCGTTTCCGTGCACTGGCTGAAGACCACGCTGGCGGTACGCGGCCTGCTGCGCGACGACGTCGGCGAGGGCGTGCGCGAGGTGCTGCCGGCGGCGCTGAACCGTTACCTGAACTCGCCGTTGACCCGGCGCCACCCGCGCCGGGTGGCGCACCAGGCGCTGCAGTTCGTCCGCCACGAGTGACCGGAGCGTAGCGACGGTGAGCGAATCCACGGTCCTGTACCGCGTCGACGGGCGGGTCGCGACGATCACCCTGAACCGTCCGGAGCGAATGAACGCGATCTCGATGGCGATGCCGACGGAGCTCGCTGCCGCGGTCGAGCGTGCCAATCGCGACGATGACGTGCACGTCATCGTGTTGACCGGCGCCGGACAGGGTTTCTGCAGCGGCTACGACCTGGTCGACTTCGCCGAGCGGGCCGGCGAGCAGATGGGCTCGCAACTCGGCGGCGAGGCGAGCGGCCCCTGGGACCCGATGGCCGACTTCTACGGCATGAACGAGAACACCCAGCACTTCATGTCCCTGTGGCGCAGCTACAAGCCGACCATCGCCCGCGTACACGGTCCGGCCGTGGCCGGCGGTTCGGACATCGCGCTGTGCTGCGACCTGGTGCTGATGGCCGAGGACGCCCTGATCGGCTACCCACCGGCCCGCGTCTGGGGCTGCCCGACCCCGGCCATGTGGGTCTACCGCCTCGGCGCCGAGCAGGCCAAACGCATGCTGTTCACCGGCGACCTCGTCGACGGCCGTGAGGCGGCGCGCATGGGCCTGGTGCTGGAAGCCGTCCCGGCCGACCGTCTCGATGCCCGCATCGCCGAACTCGCCGGGCGTATCGCCGGGGTGCCCAAGAACCAGCTGATGATGCACAAGCTGACGATCAACCAGGCGATCGAGAACATGGGCCTGGCCAACGTCCAGCGCCTGGCAACCCTGTTCGACGGCATCACCCGCCACAGCCCGGAAGGCGTCTGGTTCAAGCGGCGCGCCGAGGAAGTCGGATTCAAGCAGGCGGTCGCCGAACGGGATTCCGGCGCGCCGATCGCCGATGGCGTCAGCCGGCCGCTCGGGCCTTACCGGCCGGAAGGCGCCGAGTGAGGCGATTCGGGACCGCTCGGTGCCGCCAGCCCATGCATCGCCCCCGGGCTCGGGGAGTCCGGTGGCAAGCCCGTTGTCGGACCTGTTTCAATCGTCGCTCTGCCACCACTTGAACAGAAACGCCAGGCCGAGTGCGGCGACGATGACGCCGCCATTGGTCAGCCACCCCCAGTCCTTGTAGAGCCCGTACCCGGCGATCACCGCGCCGAGCACCACGAGCATGACGGCCGCGACGACCGACAGCAGCGCTTCCGCGATGGCCTTGAAAATGCCGACTATGAGGTCTTTCATGAGGCGTTCTCGATCGAGTGGGTTCGGGTCAGGCCGCGTGGTTTCGGGGCAAGCTGCGGCCGGCCGGGATCAGCGCGCCTCGCCTTCGACGTGGAACAGCTTGTTGTAGATGCGCCAGTGGCCGTCCTCGGCCAGGAACGACAAGGTATCGAGGAAGGTCAGCCCGAGATAGTCGTCACGAACGCGGGCGATGGCAGTATTGCCAGCGACGTCGAGCGACAGGACGTCGAGGCGTATCGGTGCGCCCTGCGACTGTGCCGAAGGCGTCTGGCTGGCGACGAAGGCGGCGAATTCATCGACCGTCATCTGGTGCAGGCCGTCCTCGAGGTAGCCGACGATCCTGGCGTTGGGATGGAACGCGGCATGGACCTTCTCGCTGTTCGATTCGTACATGGCGTCGAAGTAGAGCTGAATCACCTCACCGATGGCGGCTGCATCACGCATTGTCGTGCTCCTGCTGGGAATGAAAAGCGGTGCGTCGCGGCCCTGGCCGCTCGGCGCCGGAACGCGCGTTGCGCGATGGTAGCAGCTGTTCGCAGCCGTGCCAGCGGTTTGGCGCCCGATCCCGAACCCGGGCGGTTCCGGCGCCAGGGGTCACGGCGACTTGCGGGCCACCAGGAACAGGCTGTTGGTGCGGCCGTGCGTCCAGTGCTCCAGGGCCTCGAAGCCCGCCGCGTCCACTTCGTCCAGGAACCGGCCGGCGCGCAGGAAGCTGACGTACGGTGCTTTCCCGAACCACTGCAGGACCGGGATGACCGGCCGCATGAACCACATGCGGTCAGCCAGGCAGACGGTGCTCGATACGAAGAGTCCACCCGGCTTCAACAGGCGATGGATCGTGGCCAGTGCCGCGCCGCGATCCGGCAGCAGGTGTATGAGGTTCAGCGCCAGGACCATGTCGTAGCTGGCCGGAGGCGCGTTGAAGTCTTCGACGCTGCACTGCCTGAAATGCACGTTGTCGATACCCGCCCGTTGCGCCTTGTCACGCCCGATGCGGACCATCTCGGCGGATATGTCGGTGGCCACGATCCCTGCCACGTGCGCGGCGTGCTCGAGCGCCGTCGAACCGGTGCCGCAACCGAACTCCAGCACCGTCATGTGCGGCTGCATGAGTGCCTGCGTGGCCGCCAGCTTGCGGGCGTAGCTCTCGGCGTCGGCGATGGCCTGCTTGCTGTAGCCGGGCGCGACGCGGTCCCAGAATTCTGCGGAAGTGACGGTCATGACGGGTTCCCCTGCGGTGACGTGTTCACGGTACCTGCCATTTAGCCATACGCGGATTGCGCATAGAATGGCGGTTTTTGATGGTTGGATATACGTAGATCGATGAACTGGGACAGCATCGCGTTCGACTGGAACCGGCTCCGGGCGTTCCTCGTTGCCGCCGAAGAGGGATCGCTGTCCGCCGCGGCCCGCGCGCTGCGCCAGACGCAGCCGACCTTGAGCCGGCAGGTGACGGGGCTCGAACAGTCGCTCGGCGTGACCCTGTTCGAGCGCGGCCATC
Source organism: uncultured Enterobacteriaceae bacterium (assembly GCA_964582825.1). Classification (GTDB taxonomy): domain Bacteria; phylum Pseudomonadota; class Gammaproteobacteria; order Pseudomonadales; family UBA5518; genus CAZOUC01. The sequence goes on from CAZOUC010000020.1 coordinate 5,828, forward strand.
GCCGGCTGCAGCTGACCGCTGCGGGCCTCGAGTTGCTGGAACACGCGCGTGCCATGGGGCTGGCGGCGAACCGCGTTTCGCTGGCCGCGTCGGGGCAGTCCCAGGCCATCGCCGGGCGGGTCTGCATCACGGCGTCGGAAATGCTGGCGACCTACTACCTGCCGCCGATGCTGCGGAAACTGCGCGAGCGCGCGCCGGGAATCGTGGTCGAGGTGGTTGCGGCCGATGAGATCCGCGACCTCATACGGCGAGAGGCCGACATCGCGATCCGCCACGCGCAGCCGACGCAGCCGGACCTGGTGGCGCGGCGCATCGGGTCCTTGCGCGGTCGCATCTACGCCGCCCGCCGCCTGCTGGACGAAGTCGGCGTGCCGCGCAGCTTCGACGATCTCGCCAGCCAGGATTTCGTCGGCATTGATGATACGCCGGCGTTGCTCACGGGTCTGGCGGAACAGGGCCTCGAGCTGCGCCTCGAGCAGTTCCGGGTCCACGCGGCCAGCGGTAACTGCATGCTGCAACTCATTCGCGAGGGGCTGGGCTTCGGCTTTCTGCCGATGGACACCGGCCAGCTCTTCGATGATCTGGTGTGCGTGTTGCCGGACCACTTTGACCCGGAGATTCCGGTTTGGCTGGTAACCCACCGCGAATTGCGCACCAGCCGGCGCATTCGCGTCGTCTACGATCTGCTGGCAGAAGAACTGGTCGCGCTCACCGGTGCGGCGGCGTGATGCCGGGCGGCCGGTCCGGCTGTGGCCGGCCCGACTTGCCGGCAGCAGGCCTGCGGACGACGACCGCGTCGTCAATCGCCGGCGGTAAGCCAGGACCGGGCCGAATCGACGTCGTCGAACACCCGGGTCTCGATGCCCTTTTCCGTTCGCAAGGTGGCAAACTCCCGCATCAACGCGCGGTCGACCGACTTGTCTGCAATCAAGGCGCATCTTCTGGGCCGGGTCGGTTTCGACCGCGCCTGCCAGACGTGAGCCAGGAGTTCCGGTGAGTGGAGGTCGAAGCCGCTCGCTGTGAAGTCCCACAGCTCCAGGCCATTCGCCGGGAACTGCCGGCTTCGGAAGATCGTCTCGCGGACCTCTTCGTGACCGGACGGGGCCAGAAACCTGACCTCGGTCAGTCCCTCGCGGGTGATGATCTCTACAGACATCGTCGATACCGCCATCGGGTGTGGCACCCACCGTATCGAACGCGATCAGCGTCCGGCAAGTGCCCGGGTTTGCTGTGAATCGGGGCGCGCCGCCGCTGCTACTGTACGGTTTCCTGCTCGCCGAATACGTTCGCGAACAGCGCCGAGGACAGGTAGCGCTCCGCCGAGTCGGGCAGGATCACGACGATGGTCTTGTCTTCGTTGCCGGGGCGTCTTGCGATCCGGTCGGCGACGGCCATCGCGGCGCCGCAGGAGATGCCGCAGAGGATGCCTTCCTCGCGCATCAGGCGGTGGGCCCAGGTCATCGCGTCCTCGTTGCTGACCGGCTCGACCTCGTCGACCATGTCGAGGTCCAGCGTGTCGGGCAGGAAACCGGCGCCGATGCCCTGGATCTTGTGCGGCGCGTGCTGCAATTCGGCGCCGAACTTGGCGTGGCGGATCACCGTGCTCGTTTCGGGTTCGACGGCAACGGTCGTGATGGCCTTGCCCTGCGTGTGCTTGATGTAGCGGCTGATGCCGGTGAGCGTCCCGCCGGTGCCGACTCCGCTGACCAGGATGTCGATCGCGCCGTCGGTGTCGCGCCAGATCTCGGGGCCCGTGGTGTTCTCGTGGATGGCCGGATTCGACGGATTGGTGAACTGGCCCGGCATGTAGTAGCGCTGCGGATCGCCGGCGACGATTTCCTCGGCGGCGGCGATCGCTGCCGGCATGCCCCTGGCACCTTCGGTGAGTACCAGCGTGGCGCCAAGTGCCTTGAGCACCTGGCGACGTTCGAGACTCATCGTGTTCGGCATGGTCAGGGTGATCGGGTAGCCGCGCGACGCAGCGACGAAAGCCAGGGCGATGCCGGTATTGCCGCTGGTCGGCTCGACGATCTCCATACCCGGCTTCAGCGTGCCGGCCTCCTCGGCATCCCAGACCATCGCGGCACCGATCCGGCACTTGACGCAGTGGGCGGGATTCCGCCCTTCGATCTTGGCGTAGATGTTGTTGCTGGAAATGCGGTTGATGCGCACCAGCGGTGTGTTGCCGATGCTGCGGCTGTTGTCCTGGAATCTCATGGTGCTGTACCCGTCATGTGACATGTATCACGTTCGAGTGTAGCCGCCACGCCCTGCCGAAAAAACCGTGCCACGCTGTCAACGCATCCGCGCGTTCGGGCGTTTATCGATGCGACTGGCGAAAAAATCAGGGGACGGGTTGATGTCCGGAGCGCAGAGAGGAGTCGAAATCAGCCGCCGCCGGCTGCTGGAACTGTCCGGCAAGGGCGTCGGCTTCGCCGCCCTGGGCAGTGTGCTGAGCGCCTGTGGTGGCGGCGGCGCGGAATCGGGCACCACGCCGGCTCCGGTACCACCGCCCACGCCGCAGCCGCCACCGGAACGGATTCCAACCGCCTCACCAGCCTACACGATGCTCAAGCGCACCAGTTTCGGTGTCAACCGCACGGTGCTCGACGAGGTCGAGGCGGGCGGCGTCGAGGCGTATCTCGACCGGCAGTTCGACTACCAGACGCTCGATGATTCCGCGCTGGAGGCGACGATCGCAGCGCGGTTTCCGCTCGCCGGTCAGCCGCCCGGCGTGCTGCGCCTGGGATTTCCGGACAATTTCGGGGACATCGTGTTCCAGCAGACGGCCGCGACCCTGTACCGGGCGACCTACAGTCCACGCCAGCTGTACGAGGTGATGGTGGAATTCTGGTCGAACCACTTCAGCATCCACATTCTCAACGGCTTCGAGCCGGTGCTCAAACCCTGGGACGACGCCACCGTCATCCGGCCGCACGCGCTCGGCAATTTCCGCGACATGCTGCGCGCCTCGGCGCGGTCGAGCGCCATGCTGTTCTACCTGGACAACTTCCTGAACACGGTCGAGGCGCCGAACGAGAACTACGCGCGCGAACTGCTCGAACTGCACACGCTCGGTGTGGACGGCGGCTATACCGAGCAGGACGTCAAGGAAGTGGCGCGCTGCTTCACCGGCTGGACAATCAGCTTCGAGACCGGAGAGTTCCAGTTCGTGCCGTTCCTGCACGACTACGGCGAGAAGTTCGTGCTCGGCCAGCAGATCCCGGCCGGCGGTGGCCAGAGCGACGCGGAGACCGTGCTCGATCTGCTGGCCGCGCATCCGTCCACCGCGCAGTTCCTGGCCACGAAACTGTGCCGGCGTTTCATCGCGGATGACCCTGCGGACGGCGCGGTACAGCGCGTCGCGTCCGCTTTCGAGGACTCCGGCGGCGATATCCAGACGACGCTCCGCGCGGTGTTCGAAGAGCCCGATTTCTACGACCAGGCTGACAGCAAGTTCGTGCGGCCGATGGAGTTCCTGGCGCAGCTCGAGCGAGCGCTGAATCCCGGGCTGCGGCTGCCCGCCGACGGCGGCCAGCTGCTGTTCAACCTCGGGTCGGTGCTGGGTCAGTTGCCTTTCTACTGGCCCGCTCCGGACGGCTACCCGGATGTTGCCAGTTACTGGGCCAATACCAGCGGATTGCTCAATCGCTGGCGTTTGGCCCTGTTCCTGTCCTACGACGGCGGGTATGCCCTGCAGGACCTGCTGGCCGGGGAGAACACCATCAACGGGGTCGTCGACCGCATGAGCGATCAGCTGCTGATGCGTGAACTGGATGCCGGTGACCGGCAGTTGATCGTCGACTGGCTGGTCGGCGTTTCCGGCCTCGGCGCGGATGCGACGATTCCGTCGGCCAGCCTCGGTGAGCTGCTGCCCGCGGTATCGAGCCTGATGCTCAGTTCCACCTACTTCCAGCTGCGGTAAACGACCATGGCACTGAAACGACGCGACCTGTTCAACGCCAAGGCCACCCACGCGGAACGCGATGTGCTGGTGTGTATCTTCCAGCGCGGCGCCGCGGATGGTCTCAATTCCATCGTGCCTTGGGGCGATGCCGATTACACCCTGCGCCGCCCGCGCGTCGCCGTGCCGCCCCCCGGAGAGCCGGACGGGGTGCTCGACATCGACGGGTTCTACGGGTTTCACCCGGCGCTGGCGCCGCTTGAGGACCTCTACGCGAGCGGTGACCTCGCCCTGGTGCACGCCTGCGGCGTGCCGCACGGCTCGCGCTCGCACTTCGACGCGCAGGCGCTGGTAGAAGGCGGGGTGCTGTCGAAGTCCTCGCTGGTCGATGGCTGGTTGGGTCGCCATCTGGCCTCCAGTACCGCGTTGACCGATTCGGCGTTCCGGGCCGTGGCCATCGCCGGCAACGTGCCGCTGGCGCTGACCGGGGGCGCAGAGCCGGTGGCGCTCTCCGGTATCGGGCAATTCGGGCTCGGCGAGCTCACCGGCAGTTCCTACCAGGACCTGCTTGGCGACCTGTACAGCGCCGACGTTCCGTTCAGCGTTCCGGCCAGCGCCGCCATCCAGGCGATGGACGAACTGCAGCGCGCCGATCCGGCGCAGTTCGAGCCCGAGAACGGCGCGCAGTATCCGTCTGGCGAGTTCGGCAATGCGATGCGCCAGGCCGCGCAGCTGATCAAGTCCAGTCTCGGTACCGAGGTCGTGTTCATCGACGTTGGCGATTGGGATCACCACGAAAACCTGCCCAACTTCCTGCCGAATTCACTCGACCGCCTGGCGCGGGGCCTGCGGGCGTTCCACCAGGACATGGGTTCGAAAATGGCCGCCATCACGGTGCTGGTGCACACCGAGTTCGGCCGCCGCGTAGCCGACAACGCGGCGAGTGGCACCGATCACGGCACCGCCGGTGTCGCCTACCTACTCGGCGGCGGGGTCAATGGTGGCCAGGTCGCCGGCAACTGGCCCGGACTGGCGCTGCAGGACCTGCAGGATGGTGAAGACCTGCAGATCACCACCGATCTGCGCACCGTCATGAGCGAGTTGCTGCTGCGCCGCCTCGGCCGGAGCGACGTCGGCGCCGTGTTCCCGGGATTCGAGGGGCCGGTCAATGCCGGCCTGTTCCTGTAAGGTCCACGTAGTTGGAATGATCCAGGCGCGCTATCATCGCAAGCCCCGCAGGGCCGGCGCCTGCCGGCAGCGACTGGAGCAGCCGACATGTACGATTTCCGCGACTTCTACGTGGACGGCCGGTGGATTCGTCCCGCCGAGGCCCGCAGCTACCCCGTAATACGCCCGTCCGACGAAGCGGAAGTCGGACGCATTTCGCTGGGCAGCGACAGCGACGTCGAGCGGGCCGTGCGCGCGGCACGTGCGGCGTTTCCCGCCTGGTCGCAGAGCAGCCGCGAGCAGCGCCTCGAACTGCTCGAGAAGATGCTCGAGATCTGGCAGCGCCGCGCCGACGAGATCGGCCGCGCGATCACTGACGAGATGGGCGCCCCGGACTGGCTCGCCCGCGGCGCCCAGTACGGCTGCGGCGTCGGTCACCTGCAGGCCGGCATCGCGGCGCTGCGCGACTTCGCCTTCGAGGAGACACTCGGCAGCACCCGCGTGCTGCGAGAACCGATCGGCGTCTGCGCACTGATCACCCCGTGGAACTGGCCCGTGAACCAGGTGGCCTGCAAGGTCGTGCCGGCGCTGGCGACCGGCTGCACGATGGTGCTCAAACCCTCGGAAATCGCGCCGCTGTCGGCCTATATCTGGGCCCAGGTGATGGATGAGGCCGGCGTTCCTGCCGGCGTGTTCAACCTGGTGAACGGCGACGGGGCCGGTGTCGGCGCGCCGCTGACGGTGCACCCCGAGGTCGACATGGTGTCCTTTACGGGCTCCACCCGTGCGGGCATCGAGATCGCCCGCGGCGCCGCCGAGTCGGTCAAGCGGGTCTGCCAGGAACTCGGCGGCAAGTCACCGAACGTCATTCTGCCCGACGCCGACCTCGAGTCTGCCGTCAGCGCCGGCGTCGCGGAGTGCTTCCACAACAGCGGCCAGTCCTGCAACGCGCCGACGCGGATGCTGGTACCGCGGCGGGACTACGGGCGCGCGGTCGAGATCGCGGTCGCCGCGGCGCGAGAACAGCGCGTCGGCGACCCGCAGGACCCGGCGACGCGGGTTGGTCCGCTGGTCAGCGAGGCGCACTGGCAGCGTGTGCAGCGCCTCATCCAGGTCGGTATCGACGAGGGGGCCGAGGCGGTCTGCGGCGGCACCGGACGTCCCGACGGACTGAAGCGCGGCTACTACGCCCGACCGACCGTCTTCGCCGACGTCGACAACGACATGCGCATCGCCCGCGAGGAAGTGTTCGGTCCGGTGCTGGTGATGATCCCCTACGACGGCGTCGACGACGCCGTCGCGATTGCCAACGACACCCCCTACGGCCTGGCCGCCTACGTGCAGGGCGAGCCCGAGCACGCCCGCACCGTGGCGCGACGCCTGCGAGCCGGTATGGTCCACATCAACGGCGCCGACACCGCTTTCGACGCCCCGTTCGGCGGCTACAAGCAGTCGGGCAACGGTCGCGAGTGGGGGGTGTGGGGATTCCACGACTTCCTCGAGATCAAGGCCGTCATGGGCTACGAATCCGCGTGAGCCCCGCGCCTCAGTCGGGGCCGCAGTAGCTGTGGTGGAGGGCGTGCAGCACCGCCTGGGCCGGACCTGCTGCGACCCGATAGAACACGGTTTGCGCCTCCCGGCGCGTCTCGACCAGGCCGTCCGCGCGCAGTTTGGCCAGGTGCTGCGACAGCGCCGATTGTGACAGCGGAATGCGCTCGTTGAGTCCGCCGACGGACATCTCGCCGTCGCCGAGCATGCACAGCACCAGCAGCCGGTGCGGATTGGCCAGGGACTTCAGCAGACGCGCCGCGTCCCCCGCGTGACGCTCCATCTCGTCCACGTCCGGCAGGGCGATGACTTGATCCAGTTCGACTTTGGTCGACAAGGCTTGCTTTATGGCTTGCTAATTAAGGTCTCTCTAATATAATGCGCTTTGAGACGACACGCAAGCAGATCAACGAGGATCGGGGGGGCAGCCGCTATGGCACACATCGTGGTAATCGGAGCGGGACTCGGCGGCATGCCGGCCGCCTACGACATCAAGCGCGCACTGGGCAAGGGCCACGACGTGACCCTGATCGGCAGTTCGGAACACTTCGAGTTCACGCCTTCCAATCCCTGGGTGCTGGTGGGCTGGCGCACTGGCGAGAAGATCAAGGTGCCGATCCGGCCCAACGTCGAGAAGAAGGGCATTCGCTTCATCAGCCAGCCGGTGGTGCGTATCGCGCCGGCCGACAACCGGGTCGAGGTGGCCGACGGCCAGGTCGTGGACTACGACTTCCTCATCATCACCACCGGGCCGAAGCTGGCCTTCGACGAGATTCCCGGGCTCGGGCCGCACGCCCACACGCACAGCGTCTGCACCACGCCCCACGCCGAGGAGAGCGCCGCGGCCTACCGGCGCTTCCTCGACGATCCCGGCCCGATCGTGATCGGCGCCGTGCAGGGCGCGAGCTGTTTCGGTCCCGCCTACGAGACGGCGATGATCATCGACGCGGACCTGCGCAAGCGCAGGATGCGTGACCGGGTGCCGATGACCTTCGTGACCAGCGAACCCTACATCGGCCACATGGGCCTCGGCGGGGTCGGCGACTCCAAGGGCCTACTGGAATCCGAACTGCGTCAGCGCCACATCAACTGGATCACCAACGCCAAGGTGCAGGAAGCCGGCGCGGACACGGTCCGGGTCGCCGAGCACAATGACCAGGGTGAGCCGGTACGCGAACACGAGCTGTCGAGCCGTTTCACGATGTTCATCCCGGCGTTCAAGGGCGTCGACCCGGTGGCCGCTGTCAAAGAGATGTGCAATCCCCGGGGCTTCGTCGTGGTCGACGAGTTCCAGCGTAACCCGACGTACCCGAACGTCTACTCGGCGGGCGTGTGCGTGGCCATCCCGCCGGTTGAGGCGACCCCCGTACCGACCGGGGCGCCGAAGACGGGCTACATGATCGAATCGATGATCACGGCGATCGTGCACAATATCGAGGACACGATCGCCGGCAAGGAGCCGACCCACAAGGCGACCTGGAATGCGATCTGCCTGGCCGATCTCGGCGACGACGGCGTCGCTTTCGTGGCTCTGCCGCAGATTCCGCCCCGCAACGTCACCTGGGCGCGCCAGGGCAAGTGGGTGCACCTGGCCAAGGTGGCCTTCGAGAAGTACTTCATGAGCAAGATGCGCAGCGGCAAGACCGAGCCGGTCTACGAGAAGTACGTGCTCAAGGCCTTGGGCATCGAGCGCCTGAAATCGGGCGAGTACCACGCCAAGCGGGCCTGAGCGCGGCCCCGGCAGCCCATCCTCTGCCAGTCTTGACGCAGGACAAGGCGCCCGTTTTCCGGGCGCCCTACCGTAGCCGCGTGAGTTCGTGGCCTGCGGCCGTTCCGCGTACCTGACTGGGAGATCAACGTCATGACCGATATCGAGAGCATTCTCGGCGAAGAAGCCGCCGACCTGCTGGGCCACCAGTGCCAGACCATCAGCAAGGACATGCTGCAGCTGCCGCGGCCGGGATTCATCGGCGAAGTCATGGCCGCCACCGACCGCAAACCGGCGGTGCTGCGGAACCTGCAGACCATATACGACCACGGCCGCCTCGGCGGTACCGGCTACGTGTCGATCCTGCCGGTCGACCAGGGGGTCGAGCATTCCGGCGCCGCCTCGTTCGCGCCCAACCCCATTTACTTCGCCCCGGCGCGAATCGTCGAGCTGGCCATCGAGGGTGGCTGCAACGCGGTGGC
>CAZOUC010000021.1:0-6749 GCA_964582825.1 uncultured Enterobacteriaceae bacterium
CATCCCGGCGGTGCTCGCCTACAACCGGCTGGCCTCGCGGGTAGAGGTGTTCAGCAACCGCTACGACACCTTCGTGGACGAGTTCTCCGGCATTCTCTACCGACAGGCCTACGTCCTGCGCTCACGGTCCAAGAAATCAGAGGCCGCCAGCGGTGGCTAGCGGCCGTGGCAACAAGCGGCGCCCCATGTCCGAGATCAACGTGGTGCCCTACATCGACGTGATGCTGGTGCTGCTGATCATCTTCATGGTGGCGGCACCGATGCTGATGCAGGGCGTCGAGGTCGAGCTGCCCGAGAGCGTGGCCGAGCCGATTGAGAGCCAGGACGACGAGCCGCTGATCGTGTCGATCAAGGCCGACGGCAGCTACTATCTTAACGTCGGTGAGGACGAGGAGCGGGCGGTCGAGCTCAGCCTGGTGCAGGACCAGGTCAGCAAGATCCTGCGCCAGCAGCCGAAGACGCCGGTGCTGGTCTGGGGCGACCGGCGCGTGCCCTACGGCGAGGTCGTCAACCTGATGGCGGCGCTGCAGGCGGCCGGTGCGGCGAACGTCGGCCTGGTCACGGAAAACCCCTGAGCGCGATGCCTTTACTGCAAGGCTACCTGCTGCCCGCCCTCGTGACCCTGCTGCTGCACGCCGCCATGCTCTGGGTGCTGCAGGCGAACTGGGACCAGACCGAGCCCCGGCAGACCGTGCGACCGCAGGTCATCCAGGCGAGCCTGGTGCGCCTCGAGCAGTCGCAGCCGGAGCCGCCGCCGCGGCAGGCGCCGGCACCGGCGCCGAAGCCGCAGCCCGCTCCGTTGCAGGCGGCGCCCAAGCCCCAGCCCCAGGTGGACGCGGAGCGCCAGCGGCGTGAGCGGGAGCGTGTCGAACGGGAACGTGCCGAGCGGGAAAGAGCGGAGCGGCAGCGTATCGAGCGGGAACGTGCCGAGCGCGAAGCGCGCCAGCGGGCGGAGCAGCAGGCGCGCGAAGAGCAGCTTGCGGCGCTCGCCTCGCAGGAGGAGGAGCGTTTCGCCGCCCGCTCTCGCGAAGAGCTGGCGATGTCCCACATCGGGGCGATCCAGCAGGCCATCGCGGGGCAGTGGAGCCGGCCGCCGAGCGCGCGGCGTAACATGGAGGTGGTATTGCTGATCAACCTGATTCCGACCGGCGACGTGGTCAGCGTGCGCGTCATCGAGGGCAGCGGCAACGCCGCCTTCGATCGTTCCGCGATCAACGCGGTCAATAAGGTGGAGCGCTTCCCGGAGCTCGCGCAGTTGCCGCCGCGCGTCTTCGAAGAGTATTTCCGTGAACTGCGGCTGGTATTTAGACCTGAGGACCTGAGATTGTGATACGGCTGATCCCGCTGATTCTGCTCGCCCTGTGCGCCCTGGGCGCGCGCGCCGAACTGACGATCGAGATTACCCAGGGCCGTGACGAGGCGACCGCGATCGCCGTCGTGCCCTTTGCCTGGCAGCTGCCCGGCAACCCCGAGGACAGCGTCGACGGCATCGTGGCCGGCGACCTCGAGCGCAGCGGGCAGTTCCGGCCCCTGCCGGTATCCGACATGCTCGCCACGCCGCACGAGCAGAGCGAGGTGTTCTACCGGGAGTGGCGCCTGCTCGGGGTCGAGTACCTGCTGGTCGGCAAGATCGAGCAGGACGAAGCCGACGGGCGCCTGCGCGTCCAGTTCGAGCTGTTCGACGTCCTGCGCCAGCAGCGCCTGCTGTTCGAGCGCGTACGCGGCACGCCGGCCCAGCTCCGGGACCTGGCGCACTACATCAGCGACAAGGTCTACGAAAAGCTCACCGGGGTGCGTGGTGCCTTCTCGACCAAGATCGTCTATGTCGCCGCCAACAACCTGCCCGACGGCAGCCAGCGCTTCCGGCTGATCAAGGCGGACGCGGACGGCGCACGGGAGCAGGTCGTGCTCGATTCGAGCGAGCCGATCCTGTCGCCGAGCTGGTCGCCGGACGGCCGCCAGGTCGCCTACGTGTCCTTCGAAGGAGGGCGTCCCGGCGTGTACCGCCAGGTCATCGCCACCGGCGAGCGCGAGCGCCTGACGGACTTCCCGGGGCTCAACAGCGCGCCGTCCTGGTCGCCGGACGGCCAGCGGCTCGCCCTGGTGCTGTCGCGGGACGGCAACCCGGAAATCTACGTGCTGGACCTGCGCAGCCGCGAACTGCGCCGCCTGACGCGACACTTCGCGATCGACACCGAACCGGACTGGATGCCCGACGGCCGCTCGCTCATCTTCACCTCGAACCGGGGCGGCAAGCCGCAGGTCTACCGGATCGGCGTGCGCGACGGCGAGGTCGAGCGCCTGACCTTCGACGGCGACTACAACGCACGGCCCAAGGCGATGGCGGACGGCAGCGGCTTCGTGTTCGTGCACCGCGAGGGCAGCAACGGTCCGTTCAAGATCGCCCTGAAGCTGTTCGATCGTGACCGGATTCGCATTCTCAGCGAGACGCTGAACGACGAGTCACCGAGCCTGGCGCCGAACGGCAGTATGATCCTGTACGCAACCAAGCGGGCGGGACAGGGTATACTGGGCGTCGTCTCGGTAGACGCGCAGGTCAAGTACTTCCTGCCCTCGGCCACCAGCGACGTCCGCGAGCCGGCCTGGGGCCCATTCAACTACTGATCATCCCATTCGAGGAAACGCACATCGTGAACAATCGCGCATCGTCCAGCACCCGACTCTGCGGAGTCCTGATCATGGCCGCACTGCTGGCGGCCTGTGGGTCCACGCCAACGGAAGACACGAGCGCCGGAGACGGCGACTTCGGTCAGGCCGACACGACGCTGGAACCGGGCGGCACCGCCACGGCCATCGGCACCGGCGAGCAGGACGGCCTGAGCGGCGACAGCATGGCCGACGAGGGCATGACCGGCCTGGAAACCGTGTTCTACTTCGACTTCGACCAGGCGACCCTGGACGCGGACGTGCGCGCCGAGCTCGACAGGCACGCGGCGCGCCTGCGCAACAACGGCCGCATGGTCCGACTCGAGGGGCACGCCGACGAGCGCGGCACGCGTGAATACAACCTGGCGCTGGGCGAGCGCCGGGCCAAGGCCGTCGCCAACTACCTGGTGCTGCAGGGCGTCGACCGAGCGCGCATCGAGACCGTCAGCTACGGCGAAGAACGCCCCGCGTCGCTCGGTCAGGACGAGGCGTCCTGGCGCATGAACCGGCGCGTCGAGCTCAAGTAAGGTCGGTTCGATGCATCGCTGGCTGCTGCTGTTGCTGCTCGTCCTGCCCGGCCTCGCTCTGGCGCAGGTCGAGGTGGTTGAATCCGAGCCGGACGCCACGAGCGAGGATCTGTACCCGCGCCCGACGCGACCGGCAGAGGACCGCTCGTCCCTGTATCCGCAGCCGGCCCGCGCTGCGGCACAGGCGGCGCGTCCTGCCGGCAGCGGCGCTGCCGCCCCGACAGTGGAACTGTTCAACCAACTGCAGATTCTGCAGCAGGAAGTGATGGAACTGCGCGGCATGGTCGAGGAGCACGAGCAGACCATCCGCCAGCTCAAGCAGCAGCGCCTCGACGACTACATGTCGCTCGATCGCCGTATCGCGGAGCTGAGCGCAGACGGCGGCGCTGCAGGCCAGACGAGCGCCACGACGCCAACCGACTCTGCGCCGGCAGCGAGCGCCGAACCGGCGACACAGGACGAGGAGGAGGCCTACCGGGCGGCCTACGGCCTGGTCAAGGCGCGCCGCTTCGACGAGGCCACGCTGGCCTTCGAGCGCTTCGTCGGTCGCTACCCGCGCGGCGAACTGGCGCCCAACGCGCAGTACTGGCTCGGTGAACTGTACCTGCTGGAGGGGCGCAACGACGCCGCGCGGACCCAGTTCGAGACCCTGCTGGCGCGCCACGAGGGACACCGCAAGGCGCCGGACGCGATGTTCAAACTGGCCAAGGTCTACCACCTCGAGGGCCGAGGAGACGACGCCGAGCGCCTGCTGAACCGCGTCGTCGCCGAGCACGGGGGCAGTTCCGCGGCGCGCCTCGCGGGCGAGTACCTCGAGCAGAATTTCTGATCACGGGCCGCCGCCATGGCTGTCGTCGTCGCCCGCTCCGCGTCGCTGCGGATCACCGAGATTTTCCATTCCCTGCAGGGTGAAAGCCGCAGCATCGGGCTGCCGACGGTATTCGTTCGCCTGACCGGCTGTCCGCTGCGCTGCCAGTACTGCGATTCCGCCTACGCCTTCCACGGTGGTCAGCAGATGGAGATCTCCGATATCGTCGCGCAGGTCAGCGGCTACGATTGCCCTTACGTCACGGTGACCGGTGGCGAGCCTCTCGCCCAGCCCGGTTGCCACACGCTGCTCTTGGCGCTCTGTGACGCGGGCCTGAAGGTGTCGCTGGAAACAAGCGGCGCGCTGCCGGTGGCCGAGGTCGACCCCCGGGTCAGCCGCGTCGTCGATCTCAAGACCCCGGGCTCCGGCGAAGAGCACCGCAACCTGTGGGAGAACCTCGACGTTCTGAACCGCGGCGACCAGGTCAAGTTCGTCATCTGCGACCGTCGCGACTACGACTGGGCGCGTGAGCAGCTGCGGGCGCGCGCTATCCACGAGCGCGTCGACGAGGTCCTGTTCTCGCCGTCCTGGGAGCAGCTCGACGCGGCCCGGCTGGCGGACTGGATCCTCGAGGACCGCCTGCCGGTGCGCTTCCAGGTGCAGCTGCACAAGGTGCTGTGGGGAGACACGCCGGGACGATGAGCGGCAGGGCGATCGTACTGACCTCGGGCGGTCTCGATTCCGCCACGGTGCTGGCGATGGCCGTCGCCGACGGCTACGAGGCGTACAGCCTGAGCTTCGACTACGGCCAGCGGCACCGCGCCGAACTCGATGCCGCCGCCCGCGTCGCCGACCGGCTCGGAGCGCGCGCGCACAAGGTCGTGCACCTCGATCTCGACAGCATCGGCGGCTCGGCGCTCACCGACCCCGACATTCCGGTGCCGACCGAGGCTGTGGAGGGGATCCCGATCACCTACGTACCGGCCCGCAACACCGTGTTCCTCGCCATCGCCCTGGGCTGGGCCGAGGTGCTCGGCGCCCGTGACCTGTTCATCGGGGTCAATGCCCTGGACTACAGCGGCTACCCGGACTGCCGGCCCGAGTTCATCGCCGCTTTCGAACGGCTCGCCCAGGTCGCGACCAAGGCCGGCGTCGAGGGCGAGCGGTGGCAGATCCACGCACCGCTCATCGACATGACCAAGGCCGAAATCATCCGTGCCGGCAGCGCGCTCGGCGTCGACTATGCCCAGACTGTCTCCTGCTACCAGGCCACCGCCGATGGCGAGGCCTGTGGCCGCTGCGACAGCTGCCGCCTGCGCCGCCAGGGCTTCGAGCAGGCCGGTGTCCCGGACCCGACCCGCTACGCCGGATGACAGGCTCTGACCCGGTAATTTGCACTTGTCTTTTGACCCCCAGACCGTACCATAAGCGCCTCTCCGATTCGGGTCGTTAGCTCAGCTGGTAGAGCAGTTGGCTTTTAACCAATTGGTCGCTGGTTCGAATCCAGCACGACCCACCATACGCAAAAGGGGCTGCCGTAAGGCGGCCCCTTTTGCGTATGGTCGATCCTACTGGGTTGGTTCCTCGAGGCGCGGTTCGAGCCGAGCGGGCGCGCCGTCAGGCGCGCAGGCGAGACAACGTTGCGGCCCGGAGGCCGCAGCGGCCCGCAGCAAGCGCAGCTTGCGCAGGGCGAGGCTGCAAGCCGAGTACAAATCGCGACGAAGAGGAGCGATTTGGACGTCGGAGCGCAGCGACGACGCCCCGGAGGGGTGAAAACAGCCCTTAGGCTGTTTTCATCAATCCAACACAACCCATCGTACGCAAGAGGTGTATTCCGGAGACATCGCTTGCACCTTCGCTGTTCCCGAAAGCGCCGCCTTGATCCGATCCCGTATCAGGCGTATGGTCTTTTGAACGATCGCGGGCGCGCTTGTCCGCAGCGCCATTCGCTGCGGCAGCATCACGCAGTCGGTACCCGGGGTTACGTCTTACGCGTCAGCCAAGACCAGGGGCCACTCATGACTGCTATAACCTGTCGCGCAGCTCGGTTCGGCGTCCTCCTGCCCTTACTCCTGTCCGGACCCTGCTTCGCACAAGTCAGTGTAGGGCCTGGTCAGGGCGTGTCGGTTTTTCAGGCCAATCTGATGAACGCTACCGGCCAAGCCGACTCGAGCATCGGTTGGCTCGTCGTCGATGCCCCCGCGCTGCGCAGCGCGATGGGCAGCGATTCGGGATACCTGAACGTCGCCAGGGACGGCGACTGGCTGGTTCGGAACTTGCCGCTGTTTGCAAGCAGTGACTTCGACTATCCGGGCCTGTCGACGGTATTCGATCTCGGTGTCACACCGGGTACGGACGTCGACACACTGAATCTCGACGTGCAGTTTTCCGCAGACCCCCAGAGCAGCTTCGTGCCGATGTCGGCCAGCAGCTTCGACGTCGAAGAGATCGACATCGAGCTCGGTGGCGAGGAAGAAGGCGAATCGGCCCCACCGCCGGCGCCGAAAGGGCTCGTGGACATCGAGAAGGCATTCATCGCCGACGTGCTCGTTGACAACGACAACCAGAGCATCCAGCTCAATCACCCCAATCTGGAAGCCGCGCGCAACCAGTGTGCGCCGATGTCCGTGGCCAACAGCCTGCAGTTTCTCGCCAACACGACCGATCTGAGCCTGCCTCACGAACACAAGCCGGGAATCCGCGGCGAATCCGGCGAGCCCTCCCTCGTTGGACAGATCGGCGAGGCG
>CAZOUC010000021.1:6759-8586 GCA_964582825.1 uncultured Enterobacteriaceae bacterium
CGATCGCCGGGACCGCAATGCGAAGGGTGTCGGCGTCAAGAGCCAATTGGAAGGCAAGCTCAAGTACCTCGTGGACAACGGCCTGCACAACGACATCGAGACCATTTTCTGGAGCCCGTTTGACGGCTCCGACGAAGACATCAGTTACACCTCGGGCGACGTCACGATCACGGCGACGCACAAGGGCAAGACGTTCACCGTCGCCGACATGGTCGAATGCCTGCGCGCCGGCGGTGATGTCGAAGCCGGTTACTACTGGAAAGGCGGGGCTCATGCCGTCGAGATCATCGGCGCAGGCACCACGACCTCCGGCGACATCAAGGGCTCCTGGATCATCGAGGCCTCTGATGTCAATCAAGGTGACGACAGCAAGGGCGCCGGCCGCGAAGGCTTCGTTTTTCGGCTGGCCAAGGATGCCGACAAGGACGGATATCTGAATCTCGGCGGTGGACAGCAACTGAAGCGCATGTTCTGCCAGAAGTACGTCGGGGGTGACTCGACTACTACCGTCGACACACCGCTGATCGACCTCGACGACCCGGCCGGCCATTCCTGTTGCGTGTTCCCGCCTGATTCGGTCGACATCACCACCGACTCGAACGGCACGATGACCGTGGCCGACTCCGTCGCCTGGCTGCCGGTGACCGGTACGATCCAGAACGGGACCTTCGACATCAGCGGCACGGCAACGGTTGCGGGCTTTCCGAATACGATGACGACCTGCACCGGCACCTTTGTACCGGGCGGCGACAGCAACCAGATGATCTGTTCGGTGGGCAGCAACGGCACGTTGCCCACCGGTATACCGATCACGTTTACCTTCGACCTGGTGTCGGCACCGGCGATCGACACCTGGAACAGCAACTTCACCACGCCGGCGAACGATGTCTACACAGTGGCGCCGGACAGCACCCTGATCATCGGCGGCGGCTCGACTTACACCGTCAATGGTTCGCTCGACGTACACGGCACGCTGCAGTTGGAGCCCGGCTCGCAACTCGTGATCAACGGGCATGCCACGTTCGGCGGCCTGTTCGATAACCACGGCGACGTCATGCTGAGCGCCGGCGGCAATGCCAGCAACTCGGGCACGATCGACAACCTAGGCACGTTCGGCCTGTACGGGACATTCAACAACTCGGCCAGTTTCCAGAACCACGGTCAGACGCAGCTGATGGGCCGCGGGAGCTTTGTGAACAGTGCCGGCTTCGACATCGCGACCACGGGCACGCTCCACATTGACGGCGACGCCAGCTTCAGCAACGTCGTCGGCGGCATCCTGATGAACTACGGAGCCAACAGCATCAACAACGACGGCTACTTGCTGAACGATGCCGACAGCACGATCGAAAACGCAGCGAGCGGTCTGTTCACCAACAGTCCCGGCGCCGTAATCGACAACTACGGTTCGATCGTCAATGCGGGCACGTTCAGCAACTCAGGCGCGCTGAAGCTGTTTTGTGGTGGCACCCTGGCCGGATCGGTGGACGGCGCGCCGCCCGTGACCGTCTGTGGCAGTGATGACGTGTTCTGGTACAACGTCGACAGCGGCGCCATGCGCATCTGGCGCATGGACGGCGCCGCAATTGCCGATACCATCACGCTGCCTCCCGTGGCAGGCAACCTGACCGTCTTCACCGGCGATTTTGATGGCGATGGTCGCCATGAACTGCTGTTGCCCAATCAGCGTCGGACCGAGTTGGGAGCAATTCGGCGCACTGCCGAAGGGGCGACGGTAGCCTGGACCATGCCATTAGACGGCGTCCTTAGCACCAATGTGGCGGCAGTAACCCTGCCAGGTGGTGGTTTGAGTGTTGGCGTAGGTCG
>CAZOUC010000021.1:8596-14566 GCA_964582825.1 uncultured Enterobacteriaceae bacterium
ATGGCGATCTGCTGTTCCGGAATGGCGGGGCGACCGAGATCCTGCTGCTGCAGGATGGCGACATCGCAAGTTCGGGTACGCTGCCCGGAATCGGCACTGACTGGACCTTGCTGGCGGTGGCGGATTTTGATGCCGATGGACGTGACGACCTGCTCTGGCGCAACCTTGCGACGGGTGGCAACCGCGTCTGGTTGCTGGACGGCGCGGTACGACTGGCTGCCGGAGGCATCAACAGCCTGACGGCGCAGGGGTATGTGTTTGCCGGCGCCGGCGACGTCAACGGGGACGGTCGAGCCGACATCCTGTGGCGCAACGCGGAACGCAAACAGACCCGCATCTGGTTGATGGACGGCGACTCGCGCATCGGCAGCGGCGCGTCCAAGCTGATTGCGGCAAAGTGGGTTCTCGAGGCGGTTGCGGACCTGGATGGCGACGGCACCGATGACCTGTACTGGCGAAACGTCGAAAACGCGGGCGGTCGGCTCTGGACCATGGGCGGCGGAAACGGCATCCGACCCGTTGACAAGGGGCGCTTCAAAGCGCACGGGCTGCAGTGGATTCTGGCTGGAACCGGCGACTTCAACGAAGACGGCAAAGCCGACATTGCCTGGCGCGCGGCGACAAACGGCAAGGTGCGGATCTGGCTCGTCGACGGATATTCCGTGACGGAGGCCGTGGTGGCCGGGACGCTGGCGGGCGACGGCTGGACCGGGATAGGAACCGGCGAGAGCGAGCCCTGAACGACAACTCGGATCAAGCGACATCCAGTCTTGTGCATTAAGGCGACACGCAGTCTTGCGTATCGGCTGTTTTGCTGCGCCCTCTGCGGCTCACCGTCTCTCCGAAAGCCTGTCTGGCGTTCCAGATAATGGCGGTTCTCTCTCCGTGCCCTCGCGCTCACCCGCTTCAGGATCGAAACCAGAGCCGCTGGGCCCCGCAGCGAGTGCTGAGTGACACAAGGTTGGGGACGTGATCGCGGATAATGGCGGGGTTGGCAGACAGCAAAAGGGGCCGAGGCGGGCAGTAAGTCGTTGAAATTGCTGCAATGTCCGGCTGGTTTCAGGTAGATTTCGGGTTGGTGTCGTGTTCAGCTCCGGGCTCCCGGGCGAGGATGGCGGCACCTCGATACATCACGGAAAGCGCGATGCTCGTTCGCAAGCTACGTCTCAGGAAGGGTTGGTCGCAGGACCAGCTGGCCGAGTTGGCCGATGTCTCGGTCCGCACCATTCAGCGGATCGAGCGAGGGCACGCGATGAGCCTGGAGACGGCAAATGCGCTGGCGGCGGTGTTCGAGGTGGATGTCACGACCTTCACCACGGAGCCAGACGACATGAAACCGACCGACAACCGACCGACCCAATCCCACCACGACCACGACATCAACCAGGAGCACCTCGCGCCCGACGAGGCCGAGGCGCTGGAATATGCCAAGGGCATCAAGGACTTCTATAGCGGCGTGCTGTGCCTCGTGGTTGTGGCGGCGGTGTTCTTCCCCGCGTTCGGATTCGACGAGCCGCTGCTCTACATCATCTTCGGCGGCATCACCGCCGGCCTCGCCATACAGGGCCTGGTGGCCTTCGAAATCATCCGGATGCCGTTCCAGAATCTCGAGAAGCGGATCGCCGAGAAGAAGCTTGGGCGGAAACTCTGAGGCGTTGCGGGCCCAGTCCGGCCGGGCGCCCGGCTCCCGGGTCTACGCGCCGTCGGGTGACGCCCGTCCGCCGATCCTGGTCGTGACCATGAAGTGGTCGATGGCGGCTCTATCGAGGGTTTCGGGCGCGTCCGGCTGGACCGAGGCGACCACGAGGTAATCGATGACGCGGCGCTCCGAGTCGTCCGGCTCGAGGATGGAGGCGGTGTGCATTACGCCCTGCCACGCAGGCCGCGATTCGGAATAGGCCGCAGTCGAGTTGTTGATGCAGAGCACGCGATAGTCGCAGGCTTCGAAACAGGGCACCGGCACGGCGTAGTCCTGCAGGATCCCGCTGCCGGGCCGGAACATCGGGTTGTGTTGATCCAGAAAGGCCCTCGGGGTCATGCCGAGGTCAAACGCACAGCGGGCGTAGTCGAAGGCCTCGACGCGGGCCTGCACGGCAGACGGTTCGTATCCGAGCATCAGGAAGCACTCCTCCGGCCCGCCGTCGAGGTGGGGACGGGTCGTCTCCTGCTGGTCAAAACGCTGCGCTGACAGCAGGGCGAGAGTCTTGCCCGTGCGAGTTTCGTGTACTGCCGCCATCCGTTCCTCGAGCGCCACCATGAACCGCCTGAACCTTACCGAGTCGAGCTCGCTGCCGAGATTGATCACGCACAGGCCCGGTGCGTCGAATCCGCTTCGGCAGGTACGGAGGTAGGCCCGCTCCGCGACTGCCGCCGCATCCAGCGAGTCGGGATGCAGACAGATCGCGTCGGCAGGCCAGCGTGGAGAACGGGCGATCATTGGGTTCGTGGCTAGCGGCGCTGAGAGCGACAAGATACCGAAGCCCGGGCGGAATTTCACAGTCAGGCACCGTCGCTCACGCTGCGGTCCGGTGTTGCTGCATGGACCTTTCGGACGCCTCGGCACATTTGCCAGAATGGGGCTGGCCCAGTGACGCGACCGAGACGGCCGTCCGCAGTGCGGGTCAGTCCGACCGGGCCGCGGCGCCGGCCCGTGGTGCACGCGACACACTCTGCCAACAGTTCCAGGAGGTTCGCCGTGAACGCGAGCACTGCAGGCATTACTCCCCTCGATCCGATACGCGTCGCCACCGTCGCCCGGTTTGGCGGTACCCTCACAGCGCTCGAGCCGATCGGCGCGCAGGTCGAGGGCATCAGTCTGGACTCCGGGGCTCCACCTCCTGCAGAACTCATCGATGCCCTGGAGCGGGAAATGGCCAGTCGCGGGTTCCTCGTGTTCCGAAGTGACAGCCCGCTGGGCGTCGACGACTTTCTGAGCGCCAGCTGCTGGTGGGGCGGTCGCGAGTTGCACAGCACGCACGGTCTGCACCCGGCCACGCCCGGCCAGAATCCGCACATCTTCCGCCTGTCCAACGATCCGCGACATGGCATCCCCGGCGTCGGCCCTCAATGGCACAACGACGGCAGCTTTTTAGCCGATACTTTTTCGCACTCGGGTTACCACATCGTGCGGCCGGCCGAGCGCGGCGGGGGCACCTGTTTCGCGCACCAGGGCGCGGCCTTCGACGCGCTGACCACCGATCAGCAGGACCGGTGGCGACGGCTGTCTTCGGTCAATTCCGCATCGGGCGTGGTGCACCCATTGGTGCACGAGCATCCGGTATCCGGGCGCCCGTGCATCTGGCTGCACCTGGGGATGACCGGCGCCGTGATCGAAAAGCTCGCCGACCGCGACGGTTTCCGCCTGTTGGAGGCCGATGAACTCAGGCAGCTGTGCCTGGACTACAAGTCGATCCTCGACGCCGGGCTCGTTGACGGTTACGCGAGCTGTTACGAGTATCGGGCCAACGACTGCGTGTTCATCGACAATCTCGCGGTTGCGCACCGGGCCGCTCCCGAAGCGCACCGGCCGGCCGGAGAGCAAGGCCTGCGTATCATGCACCGCAGCACCGTGCGTGGTGTCCAGGCCCTCGCCCCCGGATTCGGCCTGCCACAATGCGTCGACATCGATGGACCGAGCCCGCTCGGCGACGGAGTCTGGCAGAGCGGCGGTGTCGGGTTCCGCTGGCACCCAGAGATTCCGATGCAGAACTGAATCGGGACAGCGGCGCGCCGGTTTGGCCATGACGCGGCGATGAGGCCGCAGCTACCAGCGGCGCTTGCTGAGAGTGGGGCCGGCGAATTCCGGTTGCCGCGAGATGCCGACGGTCTACGTCAGCCAAAGACGTGCCACCATAACGGATTGACGCGCATCATGGTCGAGCCGAAACCGCAGCGCTAGCGTGTCGGAGGCCAGTTGGAGGCCATCATGCCCGAACCGCTTGACCCCGCTGTCGCTGACGCGCTCAACCGCCAGGTCAACAGTGAACTGCACGCCAGCCACGTTTACAGGGCCATTGCCGCGTTCTTTGACAGCCAATCTCTACCTGGGCTCGCTGCCTGGTTTCGCGCCCACTCACAGGAAGAAATCGGCCACGGCATGCGCCTGTACGACCACCTGGTCAAGCGCGGTGCCCGCGTTGAACTGAGCGGCATCGACAAGCCCCGGGCCGATTATGGCGATGCCGAGGAAGCGGTAGCCGCGGCGCTGGCCATGGAGGTCGACGTGACTCGGCAGATCAATGACCTCTTCGAGCTCGTGCACAAGAGCAAGGAGTACGGCACGCAACCGGTCCTGCACTGGTTCCTCGAAGAACAGGTCAGCGAAGAAGACCTGTTCTCACGGCTGCTCGATCAGGTGCGGGCCGCCAGGGACAGCCGCTGGCACCTGCTGGCTCTGGACCGCGAACTCAGCGCCCGGGCGGGCGGCTGACAGGCGGCGCTTCCGCAGGCAGGACGGGCGTATGCCAATGCCGCCTTCGGCGCCTCAGTGGTCCCGGTACTCTCCGGAAGCCGCGTCGATCAGGCCGGAGAAGAAGATCGCGTTCATCAACAGTTTCTCGGTGCCCGGGTAGGTTCCGCGGAAAACGGGGTTATCCGCCATCAGGATCACCCGGCCGCGCTCGAGGCGGCGCGTAACGACCGATGGCGTGCCGGCGATCTCCTCGATGCGTTTGTCCGACGCGTAGCCGCTGAGCAGCGGCTCTTCGACGTACTGCACCGGTACGGCGAAGGGGTCCTCGGGTCGATCCAGCGTGAAGGTCACGTTGCGGTGCATCGTGAGCATGCGGTCGCGATAGCCGAAACCCAGCGGGTGAGAGACGTCCAGGTCGGCTTCGAACATGGCGCCGCCAATAACGTGCTCGGCGTCGCGCAGGCGCATCTCGGCAACGTCGTAACGGGGCGGCTCCTCGCTCTGCTCTGCGTCGCCGTCGGCAACTTCGCCGCTGGCGCCGTTGTCACCGTCCGTAGCCTCTGCATCCTCGCCAAAGAAGGCCTCCTGGGCCCATTCGGCACCTTGACGGGTCGCGATGACCGTTCCACCGCCGCGTACCCAGTCGCGCACGGCTTCGGTCAGGCGGTCAGACATGTCGGCGCCACCGCCCGGCAGGATGAGGTGGGTGTAGTCGTCCCATTCGAGCCAGGCGAAGCGCCCGCCGTCTTCCGGCTCCGGCGGGGCGAGCCGGCTCGTGTCCATCAAGGTCACCGGCATGCGGTGACGGTAATCCAGGGTCCACCAGACCTCCCCGGCGTCGTACCAGGACACGCCGTCGCCCACGGCGAGCAGGACCTTGGGCCGTTCGAGGGCCTCGAAAACGTTCCAGGCGCCGAGATCGCGGCCTTCGATCGGGGTCAGACCGGAGCGCGCCGCGTGCACCATGACCCCGTCCTCGACGGCGATGGTCTCCATGATGGCGTGGATATCGGCGGGCTCCATTTCCTGGCGCGCCAGGGGCACCACGATGGCGCCGCGCTCCAGCGCGACGACACCGCGTGTGGTCGTAACGGTGAACGGTTCGCGTGCGGCACGCGCCAGCAGGCCTTCCGAGAGCACCCGGTTCAGCGCCCGCGGCGCATAGCTGTGCCCCCAGTCGAACACGTAAGCGTAGGGCGCCCGGTCAGGCGCCGGAGCCGGACTGAAGGCGCCGTCGGCGGGCGCACCCGCGGGGACCTGGCCGCGCAGCGGCGCATACTCCAGGTCATAGGCCAAAGGCAGGGTCCAGCCCGACACGTCGTAGAAGATGTTCTCCTCGAACTCGGTCAGGCGGTCGAAGATGCCGCGAATCATGGCGTACTGCTGCTGTACGAGAGGAACCACGTAGGACTTGCCCGCTTCGAAGCTGCGCCCGTCCAGCTCGACGTCCCGGCTCGCTTCGAACACCTCGATGTCGTGCAGGCGCAGAAGCCGCACGAAGCGCTGCGCGCGTTCCGGGTCGCCCTTGGCGCTGAAGATCCACGCGCTCTGCCGGGACT
>CAZOUC010000022.1:0-402 GCA_964582825.1 uncultured Enterobacteriaceae bacterium
TCGAGCGCGGCCTCGGCGCGCAGCTCGGCAAGGATCGCGAACCAGTCAAGGTCCTCGATTCCGAGGTAGGCATCGACGATCGAGTACATCACCGCGGTGCGGGCCGCCGATGACGAGCCGTTGCTGAGCAGGACGACGCCAAGGCCGATTTCCGGCACCAGGCTGACCATCGATCGCCACCCGCTCAGCGCGCCGGTGTGGGCGATCTCGAGGTGGCCGCGCACGTCGCCGAGTCGCCAGCCGAGCGCGTAGGCGCGCAGTCGCGTTCCGCGGATGCGGTCGGCCTTGCCGACCCCGAGCACGGTGTAGGGGCGCCACATCTCCCGGGCGCGCTCGGCGCTGAACAGCCGCGTGCCGTCCGGCGCGGTGCCCTCGCCGAGCTGGGTCTCGATCCAGCGCAGC
>CAZOUC010000022.1:412-14013 GCA_964582825.1 uncultured Enterobacteriaceae bacterium
AGCGCAGCATGTCGCCGGCGCTGCACTTGATGCCACCGGCCGGACCGGTGATGTCGCGCTCGTCGTAGATCCGCGAGCGCTCGATGACGGCCAGCTCACCGGTCGCGGTGCCGTGCGGTGCGGCCACGTCGCGCCAGGCACGGCGGCTCAGCGGACCGGCGGCGCAGCGCTTCAGGCCCAGCGCGTCCATGATGTGTTCGTCGACAAAGCGCTCCCAGCTCGACCCGGTCAGCGCCGGAATCATCTCACCGCCGACCACGTACAGGGAGTTGTCGTAGGAGTAGCCGTCCCGGAAACCGCTGGTGGCCGGCAGGTGACGCAGACCGGACACGATGTCGGCGCGGGTGAAGCGGTTCGGGTTCGGCCACAGCATCAGGTCGCCGGCGCCGGGGCGCAGGCCGCTGCGGTGCGTCAGCAGGTCCAGCACGGTGAAGTGGGCCGTGACCCAGGGGTCGTAGAGACCGAAATCCGGCAGCACGTCGACGACCGGCGTGTCCCAGGCCAGGGCGCCGTCGTCGACCAGTATCGCCAGTGCCGAGGCGGTGAATGCCTTCGAATTCGATGCGACCTTGAACACCGTGTCCGGCGTGACCGGCTCGTCCCGGCCCAGCTCACGTATGCCGTAGCCGACCAGGTGCCGACGTTCCCCGCCGGACACGATGCCGATGGCCATGCCGGGCACCGGGTACTCGTCCATCGCCCGCGCCACCAGCGCGTCGAGCCGGGCCCGGTCCAGCGCCGCGGGGAGCGCCTCGGCGGCCTGCAGCGCGGTGGCCCCGCCCAGCAGCAGCAGTGTCAGGACGAGTTTCGGCATCGGTCAGCTCACAGCAGGAACAGGCCGGCAAGAAAATAGGCGACCAGCGCCGCGGCCCCGGCGACCAGCGCGTAGGGCAACTGCGTCTTGACGTGCTCGAGCAGGTCGCAACCGGCGGCCAGCGACGAGATCGCGGTGGTGTCGGAAATCGGCGAACAGTGGTCGCCGAACACGCCACCGCCGAGAATCGCGGCCAGTACGAGGGTGGGTGGCAGGCCGAGCATCTCGACCAGCGGCATGCCCAGCGGAATCAGGATCGCGAACGTTCCCCAGGAGGTGCCGGTCGAGAACGAGATCAGCGCACCGGCGATAAACAGCATCGGCGCCACCAGGATCATCGGCAGGAAATCGCCGACCAGCCCGGCAATGAACACGCCGGTTCCGAGTTCCTTCAGGCTGGCCCCGAGCGCCAGCGAGAACAGCACGATCGTGACCAGCGGCAGCAGCTCGCCCATGCCGTCGAAACCGATCTTGACCAGGCGCAGGTGGTCGAAGCGGCGACTGCCGAGCATCATCAGGTAGGCCACGACGCAGGCCAGTGCCGTGGCGTACAGCACCGACTTCGAGCCGCTGCCGGCGGCGATGCTGCCATTACCCGTCCACAGCATGAAGCCGATCATGCCGAGCACCAGGGTGGCCATCGGCACGAGCATGTAACGCACCCGCGTCGGCGGGTACTCGATGTCGGCCTCGTACTCGGTTTCGACTTCGTCCTCGCGCCGGCTCATCGGTCCGAAGGTGCGGCCGGTCCAGGCCGTGAAGAACACCAGCGCCAGCGCGAACAGCGCATAGAAATTGAGCGGCACCGTGCCCCACAGCACGACGGCCGCGGGCGCGCCGAGTTCGTAGCCGCCGAGCAGGGCCAGCACGTAGGCCCCCCAGCCGTTCAGCAGGATCAGGATGCACACCGGCGCCGCGGTGCTGTCGATGATGTAGGCCAGGCGCGCCCGGCTCATGCCGAACTTGTCGAACAGACCGCGGGCCATGATCCCCGAGGTCAGGATGCTCAGGTTGCCCTCGACGAAGATCGCCGCGCCGACGCCGCTGGTCAACAGCGCAGCGCGGCGTGGAGTGCCGGCCAGGCCGCGCTGCACGAGCCGCTCGACCAGCGCCGTTACGCCGCCGGAGTGGCGCATGTAGGCCATCAGCGCGCCGATCATCAACGAGAACATCAGGATGCGCGTGTTGCCGGTGTCGGCGAACACCGCGGCGATGCGTTCGAGGCTGTTCAGCAGCGCGATCAGCAAGCCGTTGGCGAAGGCCTGTGTCAGCAGCAGTTCCGAGACGAAAATCGCCAGGAACAGCGCCAGGATGACCTCGCGGCGCCACAGCACGACGACGATCGCCACCAGCGGTGGCAGCACGGAGAGCCATTCCATGGGAAGTGTCAGACACGTCGGATTTTTGAGTTAGAATAATCGTTTATTACAAGCGTCTCAAGGCAAGCCGCGCCCAGGCGGCGTCGGCCTCGGCCCGCCCATGGACTGCATCGAGCGCATCGAGCAACTGCACGACGAACTGTCCGCCAGCGAGCGCAAGCTGGCCGATTTCATCGTCGCCAACGCCGCGCTGATCCGTGATTACTCATCCCAGCTGCTCGCCCGGGCGGCCGGAGTCAGCCAGTCGAGCGTGGTGAAGTTCAGCCAGAAGCTCGGCTACCGTGGCTTCACCGACCTGAAGCTCGCCGTCAGCGAGTCGGTGCTGCGCCAGTACTATTCGGAGCAGTCGGCCGGGTCGGCGAACGGCGACCGGCGGGTACCGGCCGCGCGCGCTGCGTCCCAGCCGGCCACCGAGCGCCGTGCGGTGCCGCGTACGCCGGACCGCGAAGCCAACAACCCGATGGAGCGCATCCGTCGCGGCCTGGAGGCTTTGTCTTCCAACGAGCGTCGCCTGGCCGAGTACGTGCTCGCCAATGCCGCGCTGATTCGCGACTACTCGTCCCAGCAGATCGCCGCCGCGACGGGCTGCAGCCAGTCGAGCGTGGTGAAGTTCAGCCAGAAGCTCGGCTACCGCGGCTTCACCGATCTCAAACTGGCGGTGCACGAGGCCGCGGTCCTGCACCGGCTGAGCAGCGCGCCGCCGGCTGACCAGCGCCGCGAGGACGACCGGCAATTGTTCGACGCGCTCTGTCGCAGCAAGGCCCAGGCCGTCCAGCGGACGGTCAAGATCAACGACGCAGGGGTGGTATCGCGAGCCGTCGCGGCGATCGCCGCCGCCGGTGCGGTGCTGCTCGTCACCGGCGACGGCAGTCGCGCCGCGGCCGAGGACCTCGCCGTCAAGCTGCGCCTGCTCGAGCTCGACGTTCGCATCGACGCGCGCCCGGACGCCGCGGCCGAGGCGCTGCAACGGGAGCTCGAGGTCGTTGTGCTGTACCTCGACGAGACCTCGCCCGAATCCCTGGCCCGGCTGCTGTGCGCACCCGCCCGAGGCAAGGCGCCGATCGCAATCAGTGACTACAACGCCCGTCGCCAGGCGGCGGGGGCCGAACTGGTCCTGCACTTCCTGTCCCGTGACGGCGACCCACGGCTCGACGCCGCGGTGCGCACCGCTTCCCTGCTCCAGCTCAACGACATGCTCTACGTCGCCCTGGCACAGACCCTGTCCTGAGTCCGGTCGGACTCAGAGCACCGCGGTCTCGAGCAGGCGCAGGCGGCCGGCGTCGGCGTCGAGCTCGGCGCGGGCACCGATCGGGATCACGGTCTGGTCCTCGACGTGCCCGACCATGACCCCGCGCACGACGGGCACGCCGAGAGGCAGGCAGCGTTGCTCGATCACTTCCTCGATCGAGAAGGTATTGCCGCGGGTGGCGGTCTCGGTGAACTTGCCGAAGGCGATGGCCGCGACCTGCTGCAGGCGGCCCGCCAGCCACATCTGCGTGAGCATGCGGTCGACGCGGTACGGCGCCTCGTTGACGTCCTCGAGCACCAGGATGTTGCCGGCGAAGTCCGGCTCGTACGGCGTGCCCATCAGGGTGGCCAGCAGGCTCAGGTTACCGCCGATCAGCCGGCCCCGGGCGCGGCCGCCGCGGAACACCGTGAGGCGGTTTTCCTTCTCGGCGCGGCCGGGTCCCGGCTCGAAGGGCGGCGCGGCGCCGATTTCCAGCGGCGCCGACGGCTCGAACAGCACCTTGCGGAATTCCGCCAGGGTGTACTCGGTGAACGTCTGGTTGGCGACCGGGCCGTGAAAGCCGATCAGCCCGGCCTGCACGAAGATGGCGTTCAGCAGCGCCGTGATGTCGCTGTAGCCCAGCAGCACCTTCGGGTGGCGGCGGATCGCGTCGTAGTCGAGCAGCGGCAGGATGCGCGCGGCGCCGTAACCTCCGCGCAGGCAGAAGATCGCATCGACGTCCGGGTCGGTGAACATCGCCATCAGGTCCGCGGCGCGCTCGGCGTCCGTGCCGGCGAGGTACTGGCGGCGCGCGAACAGGTGTCGCCCCTCTTTCACCGTGAATCCGAACGAGCGCACGATGTCCGCTGCGAAGCGGATCTGCTCGTCCTCCGCCGTGCTGCTCGCCGGCGCGACCAGGCCGACGGTCATGCCGGGTTCGAGGCGGCGCGGCTTGATGACATCGGGCCTGGACTTGTTCTGCGCCGCCGCGGCGGCGGGCAGCCCGGTGGCGCCGAGGGCGCCGGCCACGGCGGCGCCGCGGATCAGGGTTCTTCGCTTCACCTTGCTTCTCCTGTCAGGTCGTTGGCTGTTGCTTCGATGCGCACCGGTGCGACGCCGCCGGCGGACGCTCCGCCCAGCCAGGCCGCGACGGCCTCCAGCGCCGGGCAGAACGGCGTGCCGTCGCTGTCGTGGGCGAGGTAGTCGTGATAGGGCAGGAGCACCGCGTCCACGACAGCGCGGACGCGCGCATCCAGGTACGGGGAATCCGGCGCGAGGCAGAGCAGGCGCACGCCACGCTGACGCGCCGCGAGCAGCACCTCGAGCGGCACGGCCGGGGCGCCGTCCGAGCCGCTGCGGTCACGGTCCTCGGCGCCGCCGGCGGCCGCCAGGTTGACGGCGCCGCGGGTCCATTCGAACAGCAGCAGGTCGCCCGGCTCCAGGTCCGGTAACCCGCATTCCGGTTCGGGCAGGTCGACGCAGGAAAGGGGCGCGGCCTCGCGGGCCAGCGCCGCCCGCAGGGCCTGGCGCCGGTCCGGGTCGGCCAGGCCGATCACCAGCCGCTGCGGCGCAAGGCCCGCGCTCGCCCGCGTGCCGGGAGGCAGCACCGTCAGCGCCGCTTGCGCCAGCTCGCGCTCGAGGGCGCGGTGTGCTGGATCGGGCCAGCCCGGCACGCGGTCGGCGGGCGCGCGACGCAGGCGACGACGGCAGGCCTCGATGCGCTGCGCCGACTCGGTCAGCTCGCCAGGATCGACCGCGCCGGCCCGCACCGAATCGGCCAGTCGCCGCAGCAGGCTGCGGAAGGCCGCAATGCCCTGCGGTGAACGTACGCGGCAGGGCATCAGCGCCAGGTCGGCGCCGGCGGCAAAACAGCCCAGCATGGCGTCCTCGGGCGTCAGGTGATCGGCGATCGCCGCCATGTCGAGCGCGTCGGTGATCACCAGGCCCGTGAACCCCAGTTGCGATCGCAGCCGATCCCGCAGCAGGCGGCGCGACAGGGTGGCCGGCACGGTCATGGTCCTGCCCCGGCGATCCACCATCTCGGTGTCGTCGAGCGCGGGGCACTGGATGTGTGCCGTCATCACGCAGTCGACGCCATGACGGACCAGGTGTTCGAACGGCAACAGCTCGACCGACTCCAGGCGCGTCCGATCATGCTCGACGCGCGGCAGACCGGTGTGGCTGTCGACGTCGGTGTCGCCGTGCCC
The DNA here is from genome assembly GCA_964582825.1 of uncultured Enterobacteriaceae bacterium. Lineage (GTDB taxonomy): Bacteria > Pseudomonadota > Gammaproteobacteria > Pseudomonadales > UBA5518 > CAZOUC01. The sequence goes on from CAZOUC010000022.1 coordinate 6,041, forward strand.
GGGAAAATGCTTGGCGCAGGCCAGCACGCCGGCCGACTGCAGCCCGAGCACGCCGGCGAGGCCGAGTTCCGCGACGCGCTGCGGGTCGTCGCCGAAGGAGCGGACACCGATCACCGGGTTGTCGGGATTGCTGTTGACGTCGACGCAGGGCGCGCAGTTCAGGTTCACGCCGAGCGCGGACAGCTCCGCCCCGATCGCGGCGCCCACGCGCTCGGCGAAGGCGATGCCGTGCGCGTCGTAGGTGGCACCGATTGCCATGTTCCCTGCAAAGCCCGAGGACCAGTCCCGCGACGTACGGACGACCCGACCGCCCTCCTGGTCGATGGCGATCAGCAGCGGCAGCGCGCCCGGCGCCCTCGCGGCAGCGGCCTGCAGGTCGTCGGTCAGGGCACGAAGCTGCTGCGGCGTCATGCAGTTCTCGGCAAACAGCGCGACACCGCCGAGACCCGTCTCCGCGATCAGCTCGGCCAGTTCGTCCGGCAGCTCGGTCATCGGCCGCGGCGCACCCGACTCCGTCTGGCCCCAGTAGCGGAAGTCGAGCATGGTTTTCTGCGCGAGCAGGCGCTCGATGTCGTCCATGCCCTTCCTCATCGTTCAGCCGGACCCCGTCACAAATGATTCCATCATTTCAATGGGGCCGGGTTCGATTGGTCGCATTTCAATGGGGCCAGGTTCGATTGGTCGCATTTCAATGGGGCCAGGTTCGATTGGTCGGAATGTATCCCCACCTTTCAATGAGACCTGGCCCGATTGATTGTCCGGGTTTCAATCGAACCTGGCCCCATTGAAAGATGCGGTGCGGTTCAAGCGTCCCGGGAGCCTTTGAAACGAAGAAGCCCCGGCGGACCGGGGCTTCTCCAGGGTCGTTGTCCGTTCCGTGGCCGGGGCCTCAGAACATGATTTTCGCCGTCAGCTGGACGCGCCGCGGGTCGAAGAACTCGCGGGGATCGCCGAAGGTCGAGGTGTTCACGCTCGGCTCCGGGTTGTAGCCGGTCTGCTTGTCGAACAGGTTGAACACGTCGGCGCGCAGTTGCAGGGTCACGTCGTTGTAGACGCGGATGTCCTGCGTGTAGTTGACGTCCATTTGCCAGTGATCGTCGGTGCGCCGCGAGCCGGCCGGTTCGGCGAAGCGGTAGGTGTCGAAGGACGAGCCGTACAGGCTGCCGTCCCAGGCCTCCCAGGGCTGGCCGGACTGGAACACGAAGTAGGCACCGACGCGGCCGCGCCACGGGAACTCGTAGTAGCCGTAGGCCTTGAACAGGTGCGGCCGGTCGCCGCGCAGGGTGCCGTCCTTGAACTGCCACAGTTGCCGGCCATTGCCGTCGGCGATGAACGAGGAACCGATGAACAGCGCCGCGTCGTTGGTGAACGAGGTGTTGTCCTGGTCGAAGTTGCCCTCGTACTTGCTGTTCACGTACGACGCGGTGAAGTAGTAGTTCTCACCGAAGTACTCGATCTCGATAGAGCCCTCCCAGTAGTCGGTGTGGGCGTTGTCGAGCTGGGCGATGACGTAGGACGAGCCGCCGATCTCGGCGCGGATGGCGTCGAGGTTCGGGACGTACAGCTCCTGCGGAATGCCGGGCGGCGGATCGTAGATCAGCCGCGCGTTGTTCGGCACGTCTTCCCAGAAGTTCTCGGAACGGCGATGGCGGATGTGCGCGCGCAGGGTCAGGCCGTCGGCGAGTTGCTGCTCGGTACCGATCAGGTACTCGTTGGTCGCGCGCGGGTTCAGGCCTTCCTGGAACGCTTTGCCGGACGACGAACCGAACGGGATGCCCTCGATGAAATTGCCGTTCTCGTCGAAGCGTACGTCGACGCGCTGGTTCAGGTTGCGGTCCCAGGACGCGGCCCGCGCCAGCGACAGGGCGGCCGGGTTGTAACGCGCGTAGTTGACGTAGACCGAGGCGGTGTCCGAGTAGTCCCAGGTCACGCCGAGGCGCGGCTGGATCTGGTCCTGCCAGTCGATCGTGTACATCTTGTACTTGGTGCCGGGCGAGGTCTGAAAGCCTGAGACCGGGTTGCTCGGGTCACTGGCCAGGCCCTGGCCATACAGCACGTCCTCGCTGATCAGCACACCGACATTGAAGGTGTACGGACCGTAGGAGATGCTGTCGTTGATCTCGAAGTTGTAGCTTTCCGAGCTCGAGGTGATCACGGGCACGTCGACGGTGCCCGGGAAGCCGGCCAGCTGCTGCTGGTTGAGCTGTGCCTCGAAGAACACCGGTGTCATCGGCTGCGTCTCGGCCATCTCGCGACCGCCGACGACGCGGATCAGGCCCCAACCGTTGCTGGAGCGCTCGAGCCTTTCCCCCACCTCCATCCACTGGTAGCCGATGTGGATGTCATGCGTGGTGGGTCCCCAGTCGAAGCTGTGGTCGAAGCTGAACTCGTAGCTCTCGCGGAAGAAGTCCTGCCGGTTGAAGGTCGTTCCCGCGCCGACGGCACCGCCGCCGGTCTGCTGACCGTTGAGCGAGTAGCCGTACTGGTCGATCAGCGGCTGGATGAAGGCGTTGTAGGCGTCCTGACCGGCGATCGGTTCGGGCACCAGGAAAAGGCCCATCTGGTCCAGGTTGTTGATATCGAGCGAACCGCCGAAATTGGGCTGCACATCCAGTACGGTGTCCGGACGCCCCACGTTCAGGTCCTCGAAGTCGGTGTACTTGAAGCCGACGGAGGTGCGGTCGGAGACCAGCCAGGACCCTTCGACGAGAATGATGTTCTGCTCGTTCTCGGAGCCCTCGGAGGTGGACGGCGCGTCCTGGGAACCAATCGACTCGGCACGGTTCACGCGGTCGGAGGTGCGGTAGCTGGCGTCGAACAGCAGGTCCTGGGTCGGCGCCCAGGTCAGCTTGCCGAAGTACTCGTCGCGGTCGCTGTTGAAGTCCGGCACCGGTCCGTAAGTCGTGGCGCTGTTGGAGCGCTCACGCTCCGGGCCGAAATAGGACGCGTAGAAGAACAGCTGGTCCTTGATGATCGGGCCACCGAGACCGGCCGTCGTCCAGGATCGGTCCTCGTCGAAAGTCTTCTGCTTGTCTTCGTCCTCGGTGACGCTGTCGTCGGTCATCGAGGCGGTCTGCACGCGGTAGGCGACCTCGCCCTTGAATTCGTTGGTGCCGGACTTGCTGGTGGTGTTCATCAGGAAGCCACCGGTGCGGTTGAAACCGATCGCCTTGGCGCCGCCGCGCACGATCGACACCTGGTCGATGTCGTGGTTCGACGGCTCGGATGCCAGCACGCCGAACAGCGGCAGGCCGACGTCCACGCCGTCGAACTGGTAGACGTTGTCCTGGCCGCTGCCGCCCGCGCTCGGGCCACGCACCGAGTCCTCGGTGTACTGCACGCCGGGAATCAGCTTGATCACGTCACGGTATTCGTTGCCGGTCGGCAGGGCGTCGACGACCTGGCTGTCGATGGCGTTCTTCAGGCTGCCCTGGCCCGCCTCGAGGGCGATCTGGGTGCCGGTAACCACAACCTCCTCCATCTCCATACCCTGTGCCAGCGTCAGTTCGGTCTGCTGCTGCAGCAGCACACGCACACGGCTGGTCGCCGTGGAGCCGTCCGGGTAGGAGACCGTCACCTCGTAGGTGCCCGGCGGCAGGCGCCGGAACAGGAAGTCGCCGTCGTCGTCGGTGGTGACCTCGCGACCCTGTGGCAGGGTGTCGCCGACGGCGCGGACCGTCACGCCAGACAGCGGGTTGCCGGCATCGTCCAGGACTTCACCGGTGATGCCACCGGTCTGTTGGGCAACGGCCGGCGTGGCCAGGCCGAAAACGGCGGCCGCCGCCAGGCTCAGCGCCGCGCTGCGGGTCGCCCGGGCCAGGCGCGTGGGATTCAGTGCGGTCGGTTTCTTGGTCATTGGTGCGTGTCCCCTTCGATGACAGGTCTGTGTATATGACGAACGACTTTCCGCCTCCCGTAACCGGGCTGCAAATAAATTATTCCTTTGTCCGAAACCTAAACAACATTTGGCCGCTTGTAAAGAATTTATTATTCTAAGCCCTCCAATCCATGTGGCCACCGGTCATGGCGGCGCGCTGACGCGGCCAACCGGCGGCTTGCCGCAGGTACCGGGCGCCGGCCCTTACGCCGGGACCGGCCTGCCGGTACCGCCAGGACGACGCACGGCATGACATCGCTCTTTACGGCCCTGGACTGGGTGGTCTTCGCGGCGTATTTCGCGATCCTCGGCACCGCCGGCTGGCTGATGAGCCGCGTTCGGGTCGCGACCAGCCGCGACTACTTCCTCGGCGGCAACCGCCTGCCGATGGCCGTGGTGGCGATCTCGGTGCTCGCCACCTCGCAGTCCGCGGCGACGTTTCTCGGCGGCCCGGAGCAGGGCTACCGGTCGGACCTGACCTACCTCAGCACCAACTTCGCCGCGGTGATCGCCGCGCTGTTCGTCGCCCTGGTGCTCATACCCCGCTTCTACCAACTGCGCGTCACCACCGTCTACGAACTGCTGCAGACCCGCTTCGGTCCTTCCGCCAAGCAGCAGGCCGGCGGCATGTACCTGGTCGGCCGGGTGTTCGCCAGCGGCGCGCGCCTGTACATGGCCGCCATCGCCGTATCGATGATCCTGTTCAGCGGCATCGGCGCCGGCGAGGTGCTCGGCTCGATTGCCCTGCTGGCCGCGATCGGGCTCGCCTATTCCTTCATGGGAGGCATCCGTTCGGTGGTGTACACCGACGCCTTGCAGTGCCTGGTCTACATCGGCGCCGCGGCGGTGGTGATCGGCTTCCTGCTCACGTCGATCCCGGCGGAGCCCGCCGCGATCCTCGCCGCCCTCGGCGAAACCGACGCGGACGGTCACAGCAAACTGACCCTGTTCGACTTCCGGCTGGAGTTCGGCCAGGCGGGAGTGTTCACCGTCTGGTCGACGCTGACCGGACTGGTGCTGCTGAACATCGCGTCCTTCGGCATGGACCAGGACATGACCCAGCGCGTGCTGTCCTGCCGCGATGCGCGCGAAGGCGCCAAGGCCATGCTGCTGTCGACCCTGATCGGCTTTCCCGTGGTGCTGTTGTTCATGACCATCGGCCTGCTGCTGTTCGTGTTCTACCAGCGCCCCGACCTGATGAGTCTCGGCGCGGCCGGTGGCGTGCAGCAGGAATTTGCCGGCCAGGAAATCACCATCTTCATGTACTACGTGCTGCACGAGATGCCGGCCGGCGTGCGGGGACTGGTCACCGTCGGCGTCATTGCCGCCGCCCTGTCGACACTGAATTCGGGTCTGAACTCGATGTCCTCGGTCGCTGTCGAGGACTTCTACAAACCCTGGCTGCGGCGCCGCGGCCGCACGCGGCCAGAGCGGCACTTCGTTGCGGCCGGCCGCCTCGGCATGGTGGCGGCGGCACTGGCGCTGGGCGGGATGGCGGGCCTGTGCTACTACTGGCAGCAGTACACGGACATGCCGCTCCTGGCCTTCGCACTCAGCGTTATGGTGTTTTCCTACTCGGGCCTGCTCGGCGTCTACTTCACGGCCCTGTTCAGCCGGCGCGGCAACGGTCAGTCCGTTGCCCTGGCGCTCGCTGCCGGCTTCCTGACCACGGTGGCGATGCAGCCGTACGTACAGGAACTCGTCAGCGGCGGCCGCTGGCGGTTCGACCTCGCCTTTTCCTACCAGCTCTGCATCGGCGCGGCGGTGAGCTTCATCCTGTGCTGGGCCGGCCGGCCCGTCGATCACGGCGGCACCGACTCGTGAGCACGCCGCGCTTCGTCGCCGGTGTCGACGCCGGCGCCAGCAAGACGGCCATGCGCCTGGAGACCTGGTCGGGCGAGCACAACTGGTGCGAACGCCTGGGTCCCGGGTCGCTCAGTCACGACACGGCCACCGCGATCGACACGGTCGCCGGGGGGCTGTCGACCCTGCTTTCCCGTGCCGGTGCCGATGCGGCCGAAGTTGCCGTGACGATCGGCATCGCGGGCTACGGCCACGCGACTCGCGTCAGCGCGCTGCAACAGCGGCTCGGCTCGAGCTGGGGATCGCTGCTGCTCACCTCGGACGCGCGCATTTCCCTGTACGGCGCGACGCACGGCGAGCCGGGCGTGGTGCTGGCTCTGGGCACCGGCTCCGTCGCGATGCGTCTCGACGCGAGCGGCGAGCACCATGTCGGCGGCTGGGGATTCCCGGTCGGCGACGACGGCGGTGGCGCCCAGATCGGCCGGCTCGCCCTCGGCGCCTGCCTGGAAGAACTCGACCGCTGCGGCGCGCCACGCAGCGCGCTGGCCATGGCACTCTGCGAGCGGGTCGGCAGCGAGCGCGGTGAGATTCTCGGCTGGCTGTCGGCGGCCGGGCCGCGCGACTACGCGACCCTGGCCACGCCGGTGCTCGAACTGGCCGAGCGCTGTGACCGCGCCCGGGGGGTCATGCGCCGCGCTGTGGCCGACATCCGTCACCTCGCCGAACTCGCCCTGGACGGGCAGAATCTGCCCCTGTACCTGCTCGGCAGTGTCGGCCTGGCCGTGCCGCCGTTTCTGCCACCTGACCTGGTCATGCGACTGCGGACGCCGCAGGGTGATGCGCTCGACGGCGCCTGCCTGCTGGCACGACGCCAGGCCAATGCGTCGGAGACGCCATGAGCGATCGCGAACAGCTCATCAATACCCTGCAGGGCCTTGTGTCCGAGGCGCAGAACCCCGCCACGCTGGACATCGACCTGCTCGACAGCCGGCAGATCGTCGAGCTGATCAACGCCGAGGACCAGAAGGTACCGGCGGCGGTCCGTGCCGTGCTCGACGAGGTCGCCGCCGCGGTCGACACGATCACCGCAGCCCTGCGCGACGGATTCCGCCTGGTGTACGTCGGTGCCGGCACCAGCGGGCGCCTCGGTGTGCTCGACGCCTCGGAGTGCCCGCCGACCTTCGGCGTCGACGAGGGCCGGGTCGTGGCGCTGATCGCCGGCGGACCGGCCGCGATGTTCCGCGCACAGGAAGGCGCCGAGGACGATCCGGAGCGGGGGGCGGCCGACCTGCGCGATATCGACCTCGAGGCCGGCGACGTCGTCGTGGGCATCGCGGCCAGCGGTCGCACGCCGTACGTGCGCGGCGCGCTCGAGTACGCGCGCAGCACGGGTGCCCGCACCATCGCGCTCGCCTGCAACCGCGGCTCGGAAATCGGCAATGCCGCAGATCTCGCGATCGAGGTCGAAGTCGGCCCGGAGGCCTTGAGCGGCTCGACCCGCATGAAAGCCGGCACGGCCCAGAAGCTCGTTCTGAACATGCTGACGACGGCCAGCATGATCCGTCTCGGCAAGTGCTACCACAACCTGATGGTCGACCTGCAGGCGAGCAATGCCAAACTGGTGGCACGCTCGCTGCGCATCCTGACCGAAGTCACCGGCGTCGGCGTCGACGAGGCCGAGCGCTGCCTGCGCGCCAACGGCATGCGCGTGAAACCGGCGCTGCTGTGCCTGCTGACCGGGGCGACGCCGGAGCAGGCCAGCGCCGAACTGGCACGGCACGCCGGTTCGCTACGCCGCGCGCAGCAGGCCCGCGGGCAGGACTGACGCGTGCCCCGGGTGCTGCTGGGCGCCGCGCTGGCGCTGGCGTCCTGCCTGGCTGCGGCGCTGGAGAGCGGTGCCGAGCGCAGCACGCTCTATTACCCGCAGCTCGAAGGGCAGCGCCTGGGTCTGGCCGTGAACCAGACCGCCCGGGTCCACGGTGAGCACCTGGTCGACCGACTGCTGCGCGACGGCTTCACGGTGCAGGCGATCTTCGCGGCCGAGCACGGCTTCCGCGGCGACCGCGCTGACGGCGAAACGGTGGTCGACGGTCGCGACGCGACGACCGGTGTCGGGATCCGTTCCCTGTACGGACGCCACAAGCGACCGACCGCCGCGCAGCTGGCCGACATCGACCTGCTGGTGTTCGACATGCAGGACGTCGGCGTGCGCTTCTACACCTTCATCAGCACCCTGCACGAACTGATGGAAGCCTGCGCCGCAACCGGCACGCCGCTGCTGGTGCTGGACCGG
>CAZOUC010000023.1:0-13919 GCA_964582825.1 uncultured Enterobacteriaceae bacterium
AGATGCGTATCGTCGAGACCCTGCGGGACGCCGACGGCCGCGAATCGCCGCTGCTGCGCCTGGTCCGCGAGCGCCTGGCGGCCGGCGCGGTGGTCGGCGGCACGAGCGCCGGCGCCGCGATCATGAGCCAGACGATGATCGCCGGCGGCGACAGCTTCCGGGCCCTGCTCGATCCGCTGGCCGGCACCTATTCGTCCACCGAGGACCAGGACAGCGGCCGCCTGTACACGACGCGCGGCCTGGGCTTCCTGCCGCTCGGCGTGATCGACCAGCACTTCGATCGCAAGGCGCGGCTCGGTCGCCTGGTACGCGCGCTGGCCGAGGCCGACGAGGACTTCGGCTACGGCGTCGACGAGGACACGGCCCTGGTGGTAAGGCTGGCAGACCTGTCGGCGCGCGTGGTCGGCCGAGGCAGCGTCAGCCTGCTGGACGCCCGCGACGCGAAGTTCGGTTTCGGCGGTGACGAACTCGCCAGGGGGCTGCAGATCGGCACGGTGGCGGCCGGCGAACGCGTCGACCTCGAGACCCTGCGCCTGGTCGAACCCAACGGCCAGGCCACCGTGGACAACGAGTACTACGGCTACGAACCGCTGCAGGGTGGGGGGCTCGCCTTTGCCAACGCGCGCCTGCCGCAGTTGCTCGGGCACGATCTGCTCGACAACGACGCCACCGAACTGCTGCGCCTGAGCGTCGACGACGCGGGCCGTATGCTGCAGTTCAGGTTCACCGAAACCGCGCAGAGCCGCGGCTACTGGCGCCGCGGCGCGCCCGGAGACGCGTACAGCGTGACCGGCGTGCGCTTCGACATTCGCGCCGTCCGTTACCGGGTCGAAGGCCGGCAGCAGGGAGAACGCTGAACAGGATGATGAGCTGCGGAGAGGCCCTGGTGCGCCTGCTCGAGGCGTACGGCGTCGACACGGTGTTCGGCATTCCGGGCGTGCACACGGTCGAGCTGTACCGTGGTCTCCCGGCGACCGCCATCCGGCACGTCACGCCGCGCCACGAGCAGGGCGCGGGTTTCATGGCGGACGGCTACGCGCGCCTGTCCGGCAAGCCCGGCGTCTGCCTGGTCATCACCGGTCCGGGCATGACCAATATCGCCACGGCAATGGGGCAGGCCCTCGCGGACTCCATCCCGCTGCTGGTGATCTCGTCGGTCAACGCGCGCCACCAGCTCGGCATGGGGGAAGGGCGCCTGCACGAGCTGCACAGCCAGCGCGCCGTGTTTGCCGGCCTGAGTCGCTTCAGCCACACCCTGATGCGCCCCGATGAGCTGCCGCGGGTGCTGGCGCGCGCTTTCGGCCTGTTCGCCTCGAGCCGGCCCGGACCGGTGCACATCGAGATTCCCACCGACGTCATTACCCTGCCGGCCGATCACCTGGACCTGAGGCCTTGGCCGCTCCCGTCAGCGCCGGCGCCGGCGCCGGCGGCACTCGACCGCGCGGTGGCTCTGCTGCGTGATGCCCGAAGGCCCCTGGTGATCGTCGGCGGCGGGGCGCTCGCAGCCGCGCCCGTGCTGGCGGCGCTGGTCGAGCGGCTCGATGCGCCGCTGCTGAACACGGTGAATGCCAAGGGCCTGCTGCCGGCGTCACACCCCCTCGCGGTCGGCGGCTCCGTGTCCAGCGTGCCCGTGCGCGAGGCGCTGCAGGACGCCGACGTCGTGCTGGCGCTCGGTACCGAGCTGGCCGAGACCGATTGTGACTTCCATTTTGCTGGCGACCTGGGGGTTTCCGGGGCCCTGATCCGTGTCGACATCGACCCGGCACAGCTGGCGCGACAGCTGCGCCCGGCGCTGGCGATCTGCGCAGACGTGGCCCAGTTCGTGGGTGCGCTGCTGCCGCGACTGGCCGAGGCCCCGGAGCGCGGCGGCGGCGAGCGAGCCCGCCGGCTGCGCCAGGCCCTGCTGGAGGAGCGCGATGCCGCCTACGCGCGTTTTTTCGAGACCCTGCAGTCGGCCCTGCCCGACCTGGTCCTGGTCGGCGATTCCTGCCAGCCTGTGTATCGCGCCTGGCTGCAGTACGAGTGCGAGCGGCCGCGCAGCTATTTCCACTCCGCCAGCGGCTACGGCACGCTGGGCTATGCGCTGCCGGCGGCGATCGGTGCGCAGCTGGCGGTGCCGGAGCGTCCGGTCGTGGCGCTGATCGGCGACGGCGCCACCCTGTTCACCCTCGGTGAGCTCGCTGCAGCCGTCGAGCAGGCGCTGCCGGTCATCTTCCTGGTCTGGAACAATCGCGGCTATCAGGAGATCCGTCGTTTCATGGCCGAAGGCGGCATCGAAGCCATCGGCGTCGATCTCGAGGCGCCGGATTTCGTCGGCGTGGCGCAAGCCATGGGCTGTGCCGCCGGCGCCATCCGCGACCTCGACCGGCTCGCCGACGAACTGCGGGCGGCCCGGAACCGTGCCGGGCCGACGCTGCTCGAACTGGACGAGGCCGGGCTGCTCGCCTGACGGCGCCTACGGATCCAGTGCCGGCACGCCGCTGACGGCCCGCGTCGCGTGCAGGAAAGCCTGGCACTCGATTCGTCGGCCTTCCGGGTCGCGGGCGAAGAAGTTGTAGATTCCGTATCGTGCGTTGACCTGTGGTGGCTCGTCGGCCACGTCGGCCAGCCGTGCGTGCATCGCGTCGACCTCGTCGCGACGCCGGAACCAGAAGGTCAGCAGGCCGTCCCGGTCGGCGACATCGCTCTGCTGCAGGCCGATCAGCATGTTCTCGTGGGCGAGAATCGCGATACCGGGTTGCTCCAGCCAGCTCTCCATACCCAGGGTGTCGACGTAAAAGGGGCGCAACTGTTCGAGCATGCGCGTGCGCAGGAACACGATTCCGGCCATCGTACAGAAACTCCTTCCGGTCGGCGGGCGTCGACCCTGCAGTCTACAGCGAGGAATCCCGCAGCCGCAGGCGGAATTCGTGCATGACCTCGTCGCCCCAGCCGACCAGGGCGCCGTCACGGAACAGCAGCGGCGTGGTCTCGTCGCGGGTCGTCTCGCCGTCCGAGTAGCGGTGCCGGGTCCGGTAGAAATACAGCCGGTACTCGAAGCGCCCGTCGCTGAACGCTTCCGACGAGTCCGGTGCACCGAGCCTGGAGATGACCTCGTCCTGGCTGATGCCGAGATCCAGGCGCGCGATGGCGTCGCGATTGCGCTCCTGCGTCTCGCGCCAATCCGTGCCACGCCAGTCCGTGTCGTCGTCGCGGTCGACGGCGACCACGCAGGCCTGTAGTCCCAGGGTGGCGGCCAGAACGAGGGTGATTGCGAGTCGATGCATCCTGTTGTCCTTGTGTGGTAAAGAGTTCACCGATTGGACGCGCGTCGGGTCGCTTTGGATGCATCGCGGCGCCGACTGCCCCGCGGTGGGCCGACGCCGCGGCATCACCGGGCGACGCTGGCCTCGGCATAGCGGCCGAGGTGCCAGTCGGTACTGCCGAAAGTCTGGCAGATCGTGGTCAGACGCTTGAAGTAGTGACCGACATCGAAGTCCTCGGTGACCGCGATGCCGCCGTGCAGCTGCACCGCCTCCTGGCCCACCCGGCGCGCGGCCTGACCGATGCGAGCTTTCGCGGCCGAGGCGAGCGTGGCGACGTCACCGCGGCCGGCGTCGACGTGCAGTGCCGCCATCAGCAGCATCGAGCGGGCCTGCTGGCACTCGATGAACATGTCCGCCATGCGGTGCTGCAGGGCCTGGAAACGGCTGATGGGCTGGCCGAACTGCTCGCGGGTCTTCGTGTACTCGACGGTCTTGTGCAGCAGGGTATCCATGATGCCGACGGCCTCGGCGCACAGCGCGATGGCGGCGCGGCCGACCGCGTCCTCGAGCGCAGCGAAGCCCTTGTCGAGTTCGCCGAGCAGGGCGTCGGCGGGTACGGCTACGCCATCGAAGTCGATCTCGGCAGCGCGCTGGCCGTCTACCGTGGGGTAAGCCCGCACGCCGACGCCCTCGGCGGCTCGATCGACGAGGAACAGCGACAGACCTTGCGGTTCGTAGCGCTCCCCGGAGGTACGTGCCACGACGACCAGGGTGTCGGCCTCGCCGCCGTTCAGCACCACGGCCTTGCGCCCCTGCAGGCGCCAGCCGTCGCCGTCGCGGCTGCCCACGGTCTGCACGTCGGACAGGGTGAAGCGCGATTCCGGCTCGTAGCAGGCCAGCGCCAGGCGCAGACGCCCCTCGACGATCGCCGGGATCATCCCGGCGCGCTGTGCTTCGCTGCCGAGACGGTCGACCAGGTAGCCCCCCAGCACGACGGTCGACAGGTAGGGCTCGACCACGAGACCCTTGCCGAACTCCTCCATGACCACGGCGAGGTCGCACAGGCCGCCGCCGAGGCCACCGTCCTCCTCGCTGAACGGGACGCAGAGCCATCCCAGTTCGGCGAATTGCTGCCAGACCTCGGGCGAGAAGCCCTGCCTGGCGATCTCGCGGCGCCGCTCCCAGCCGTAGTCGTTCTGCACGAACTTGCCGATCGCGTCGCTGAGCATCTGTTGTTCATCGCTGCGTGTGAAATCCATCGTTACAGCCCCAGTACGAATTTGCAGATGATGTTGCGCTGGACCTCGTTGGTGCCGCCGTAGATCGTGGTCTTGCGGTGGTTGAAATACTCGGGTCCGGTGTTGGCGGCGAACCACGGCCCGATCGGTTCGCCGTCGTAGCCATAGGCAAACTGCTGCGGCACAAAGGGCAGCAGGTAGTTGCCGGCGACCTCGACGAACAGTTCGTCGACCGCCTGGCCGAGCTCCGAGCCCTTGATCTTGAGAATCGACGACTCGGGGCCGGGGCTGCCGCCCTTGCTCTCGGCGGCCATCACCCGCAGCTCGGTGTACTCGAGCGCCTTGAGATCGAGTTCGACGGCAGCGACCCGGCGCGCAAAGCCGGGGTCGTCGAGCAGGCGCCGCCCGCCGTCATTGGTGGCGGCGGCCAGTTGCTTGACGCGCGCCAGGCGCGTGCGCTGCAACGCGACCTGGGCGATGCCGACGCGCTCGTGGGCGAGCAGGAACTTGGCGTAGGTCCAGCCCTTGTTCTCTTCGCCGACGAGGTTGTCGGCCGGTACGCGCACCTTGTCGAAGTGCACTTCGTTCACTTCGCGCTTGCCGTCGAGGGTGATGATCGGCGAGACGGTGATGCCTGGGGTGTCCAGATCGATCAGCAGGAAGCTGATGCCTTCCTGGGGCTTCACGTCCGGACCTCCGGTGCGCACCAGGCAGAAGATCCAGTCGGCGAAGTGACCGAGCGTGGTCCAGGTCTTGGTGCCGTTGACGACGTACTCGTCGCCATCGCGCACGGCGCTGGTCTTGAGCGAGGCCAGGTCCGAGCCCGCATTCGGCTCCGAGTAGCCCTGGCACCACCAGACCTCGCTGGACAGGATGTCGGGCAGGAAGCGCTGTTTCTGTGCCTCGTTGCCAAAGGTGTAGATCACCGGGCCGACCATCTTGAGGCCGAAGGGCACCACGCGGGGGGCGCCGGCGATCGCGCACTCCTCGGCGAACAGGTAGCGCTGGATCGGCGACCAGCCGGTACCGCCGTACTCGACGGGCCAGCTGTCCGCTGACCAGCCCTGCTCGTACAGGATCTTCTGCCAGCGCACCATGTCCTCGCGCTCGAGGTGCAGGGTGTTGTGCACCTTGTCGGACAGTTCCTGCGGGAGCTTGTCGGCGAGGAACTGGCGGACCTCGTCACGGAAAGCGCGTTCTTCTGCAGTGAATTCCAGTTTCACGGGAGACTCCTGCTGACGGGTGATAAGCTCAGGCCACTACGGTGCGGGCATGCTTGCGGTTTGCATTCTAGGCCGGCCGCATCCACGCCGGTATGAACTGGGAGGTAAAGGCAGGTGGGTAACGAGCAGGACGACGGCTTCCGCGAACTCGACTTCCGGCGCCAGCACCCGGAGGCCATGCGGTCCCGGATGCGCGAGCTCCACGAGGTTCTGGCGCAGCGGCGATCGGTCCGGAGTTTCAGCACCGAGCCGCTGCCGGACGGGCTGGTCGAGGACGCGATCCGCGTCGCCGGTACCGCGCCCAGCGGTGCCAACCAGCAGCCCTGGCACTTCGCCGTCGTGCGCGACGCGGCGTGCAAGCGCAGCATCCGCGAAGCCGCCGAGGCCGAGGAGCGCGAGTTCTACGCCCGCCGCGCCAGCGATGAGTGGCTAGACGCCCTGGCGCCGCTCGGCACCGATGCGCACAAGCCGTTCCTGGAGACGGCGCCCTGCCTGATCGCGGTGTTCAGCAGGAAGTTCGACGTCGATGAGCGGGGCAACAAGCGCAAGACCTACTACCCGGTCGAGTCGGTCGGCCTGGCGACCGGGATGCTGATCGCGGCCCTGCACCTTGCCGGGGTGGCCACGCTGACCCACACGCCGAGCCCGATGCGCTTCCTGAACGGGATTCTCGAACGGCCGGATCACGAGCGCCCGTTCCTGCTGCTGGTCTGCGGGTACCCGGCAGACGGAGCGCGCGTGCCCGCGATAGAGCGTCTGCCGCTGGAGGCGATCGCGAGCTTCCGCTAGGACTCAGTCCTCGTAGCGGTCGAGCACCGCGCCGTGACTGGCGCTGGCCGCGCCGCGGGCGAACTTGCCGAGTACGCCGCGGGTGTAGCGCGGTTGCGGTGCCCGCCAGGCGGCGCGGCGGCGGGCGATCTCGGCGTCGTCGACGTCGAGCTGCAGCAGGAGCCGATGCGCGTCGATCGTGACGGAGTCGCCTTCCTCGACCAGGGCGATCAGGCCGCCCGCGAAGGCTTCGGGGGCGACGTGGCCGACCACCATGCCCCAGGTGCCGCCGGAGAAGCGCCCGTCTGTGATCAGGCCGACCGACTCGCCCAGCCCCTGTCCGACCAGCGCGCCGGTCGGCGCGAGCATCTCCGGCATGCCCGGTGCGCCGCGCGGACCGAGGTAGCGCAGCACCACGACGTCGCCGGCCTGGATCTTGCCGGCGAGAATCGCCTCGAGCGCCGACTGCTCGTCGTCGAAGACGCGCGCCGGCCCGGTAATCTGCGGGTTCTTGAGACCGCTGATCTTCGCGACGGCGCCGTCTTCGGCCAGGTTGCCGCGCAGGATCGCCAGGTGGCCCTCGGCGTACAGCGGCCGGTCGACGGGTCGGATCACGTCCTGGTCCGGAGGGCACTCGGAAGGCACGTCCGCGAGCGTCTCGGCGATGGTCCTGCCGCTGATCGTCAGGCAGTGGCCGTGCAGGAGGCCGGCGTCGAGCAGCAGGCGCATGACCTGCGGGATACCGCCTGCGCGATGCAGGTCGATCGCCAGGTAGCGGCCGCTCGGCTTCAGGTCGCAGATCACCGGCACCTTCTGGCGGATGCGCTCGAAATCGTCGATGGTCCAGTCGACCTCGGCGGCGTGTGCAATGGCCAGGAAGTGCAGTACCGCATTGGTCGAGCCGCCGGTCGCCATGATCACCGCAACGGCGTTCTCGATTGCCTCGCGGGTGACGATATCGCGTGGTTTGATGTCGGCTTTCACGGCTTCGACCAGCACTCGGGCGCTTTCGGCGGCGCTGGCGCGTTTTTCCGCCTCGACGTTGGCCATCGTGCTCGAGTAGGGCAGGGACAGGCCCAGCGCCTCGAACGCGGCGCTCATCGTGTTGGCCGTGTACATGCCGCCGCAGGAACCGGTGCCGGGTATCGCGTGGCGTTCGATCGCGATCAGCTCGTCCTCGCTGATGCGTCCGGCGCTGTACTCACCGACCGCCTCGAACACGCTGACGATGTTCAGGTCGCGATCCTGGTAGTGGCCCGGCAGGATCGTGCCACCGTAGACGAAGATCGACGGCACGTTGGCGCGCAGCATGCCCATCATCGCGCCGGGCATGTTCTTGTCGCAGCCGCCGATGGTCAGCACGCCGTCCATCCACTGGCCGCCGACGCAGGTCTCGATGCAGTCGGCAATCACCTCGCGCGAGACCAGGCTGTACTTCATGCCCTCGGTGCCCATTGCCATGCCGTCACTGATCGTGGGCGTACCGAACAGCTGCGGATTGGCGCCGGCCTCGCGCAGCGCCGTCTCGGCCGCGTCGGCGAGCGGCTGCAGGCCGGCGTTGCAGGGCGTGATCGTCGAGTGGCTGTTGGCGATGCCGATCATCGGCTTGTCGAAATCGGCCTGCTGGTAGCCCATGCCATAGAACATGGACCGGTTCGGCGCCCGCTGCACGCCCTGGGTGATGTTGCGGGAACGGCGGTTGCTGCTCACGAGAGAGGTCCTTGGTATCGCTGGTTGTACCGGGCCCGCCCCTTGCGGGCGGGCCGCGTCAGGTCGTTATCGGGCCGGGGCGGGCGCCAGGCTGTAGCTGCGAATGTAGGCGGCGAAATCGCGCAGCGCGTCGATACCGCTCTGCTCGGCACGATTGCACCAGTCGCGCAGCGCCTCGAGCATCGCTTCACGGCTGCGCGAACGCTGCTGCCAGATTTCCGCCAGTTGCAGACGCATCTCGTAGATGGCCTGCAGGCGCGGGTGTTCGGCCAGCACGCGCTGCATTTCCTCGAGGCGGCTTTCCTCGACCAGGGCCCTGTCGCGGACCATCAGCCGGCGCATGCGCTTGAGCATGCGCTGCTGTGCCGCGTCGACACGCTGCCGTTCCTGTTCGACCAGCGGCTTGACGACGCGGTCCGCGTAGCGCGCCATGATGTTGAAGCGGTCGCTGACCGCGGCCCAGGCCGTGTCCAGGTCGAGCTTGTCCTTGCCCTTGATGCGTCGTACGACGGGGCCGCGCGATTTCACGGTCGCCAGGCCAAGGCCTTCGAACAGGCGGATCCACATCCAGCCGATGTCGAACTCCCAGCGCTTCATCGACAGCTTCGCCGAATTGGGGAAGGTGTGGTGATTGTTGTGCAGTTCCTCGCCGGCGATGACGATGCCCCAGGGCACGATGTTGGTGGCGGCGCTGGGTATCTCGTAGTTGCGATAGCCGAGGCCGTGACCGAGACCGTTGATGACGCCGGCGGCGAGCACCGGAATACACAGCATCTGCAGGGCCCAGACGGTCAGGCCCAGCGCGCCGAACAGGGTCACGTTCAGGGCGAGCAGCAGAATGATGCCGACGCGGTCATGGCCGCTGTAGATGTTCCTCTCCAGCCAGTCGTCGGGCGTGCCCTTGCCGAACTGCGCGCGCGTTTCGGGCGTGTCGGCCTGCTGGTACAGTTCGGCGCCACGCCGCAGCACCTCGCCCATGCCGAGCACGACCGGACTGTGCGGGTCATCGGCCGTTTCGCAATGGGCGTGATGCTTGCGGTGGATCGCGGTCCAGGCCTGGGTCTGCATGCCGGTCGTGAACCACAGCCAGAAGCGGAACAGGTGCTGCAGCGCAGGGTGCAGGTCGAGTGAGCGGTGCGCCGAGTAGCGATGCAGGTAGACCGTGACGCTGACCAGGGTTGCGTGGCAGCAAACCACCAGGAAAGCCGCGATCAGCCACGGCGAGTGGCCGAGAAGTCCTTGATACCACATAGAAAAACAGATTCTCCGGAGCAGGGAAGGCGTCAATGTACGCAGGCCCTGTTGCCTTTGCAATGACGCAGTCGACTTGACAGGCTCAAGCCAGCGGCACCGCCGGTGAATAATCACGTTCCCGCGGTGGTCCGGGCCGTGGCCGTTATCATGCGCGGTTTTGCCACCGGGCCGCTTGCTCATGCGCCGCTACTGGGCCTTCTATTGGCCGCTTGCTCTCACGGCCATGGTCATGCTGGTCGGCATGCAGGTGTTCAACGGAGTGCTGGCGCGCTATCCGAACGCCGAGGTGGAGCTGGCGACCTTCGCCTACGCGCTCAGCCTGTTCCTGCTGTTCGATATCGCCACGGCCTTCATGCCGCAGCTGGTGACCGTGTACTCGCGCAGCCGGGCCGCGCGGCAGCAGGTCGGCCGCTTCTGCCTGGCCATCGGGGTGCTTTTGACTCTGCCGGTCGTGCTGATCGCGTTCACGCCGCCCGGCCACGACCTGCTCCGCAGCCTGTACCGGGTGGACGGCGCGATGCTGGCGCAGCTGCGCAGCTACCTGCAGTTGCTGGCCGGCATCATCCTCGTCCACGTCGGCCAGCAGTACCTGACCGGCCTGCTGGTGATGCGCGAGCAGACCAAGCGGGTGTCCATCGTCGGCGTCACCACGATGCTGATCCAGGTGTCCGCAGCGGTGTACGGCCTGCGGGCCGGCTGGGCGCCGGTCACGACCCTGACCGTCGCGTACTGGAGTTCGCAGCTGTTCAACCTCGGCGCCCTGTTCGCGATGGAGCGCCACGGACGCGCCTTTGACGAGGGCACGGCCCCGGTACCGAGCTACGCGGAGCTGTGGCGCTACTTCTGGCCGGTTGCGATATCCGGCATGGCCTTCGGCGCCAGCCGGCCGATCCTGTTCGCGTTTGTCAGCCGCATTCCGGAGGCGGTGGTGGCGACCGCGGCGCTGCGCGTCGGTTTCGACTTCATGTTCCTGTTCCAGGTCGCGGTCAACCAGTTCCGCCACTTCTTCGCGGCCTTCGGCACCGATCGCCTCGCGGAAAAGCGCCGATTCCTGGCGCTCGTCACCGCCGGCCTGGTCAGCGTGATGGCGGTCGGCGTGCTGTCGCCGCTCGCGGAGTTGTTCTTCGGGGTGTTCCTCGGCCTGCGCGGCGACCTGTACGACTACGCGCGGCAGGTGGCCCTCGTCACCTTGCTGGTGCCGGGCGTGCTCGCGGTACGCAACTACTACCACGGCATCCTGCTCGCCGAAAAACGGACCCGGTCGATGGCGCTGGGCAGCGCGATACGCCTGCTCGCGCTGGCCGTCGCCGCCTGGCTGGTGCTGGAGCTGGGCTGGCTGGCCGCAGCCAGCGCCGCCGGCGTGATGGTGCTCGCCTTCGTCGCCGAGATGCTGGTGGCCCTGCTTGCCGTGCGTCGCCTGCGCGGCGCGCGTGGCTGAGCCGACCTGCGTCTCAGACCGCGAACACCAGCAGCAGGCCGCCGCCGTACAGCAGCAGGATGCCGGCGCTCTCGAAGCCGATGCCGCCGATACCGTAGCGCTCCCGGCGCACCAGGCCCATCTGCAGCACCGCGGCCATCAGCAGGCTGACCGCCGTCAGCTGGCGCAGCTCGTCCGAGACCTCGTGGTAGATCGAGCCTTGCCGGTAGGCGAGATCAGAAAACGCGGCGAACAGGGTGTCGAAAGCGTTGCCGCCGATGATGCCGCCCACCGCCAGGGTCAGCGCACCGCGTCGGACGGCGGCAAGCGAGGTCACGAGCTCGGGCAGGGAAGTCGATACCGAAGTCAGCAGGACGCCGAGCAGGGTCTCGGACAGCGGCGTTTGCCGCACCAGGCCCGCGGCCGCCAGTTCCATCAGCCAGCCGGACAGGCCGAGCGCCAGCGCGAGTCCGACGTACGCGAGGGCGAGCTGCGCCGTGCCGAGCCGGAAGGAGCGTGCTTCAGGCCGGTCGAGACGGGTGTCGCGCGTGTGCAGGGGGTGCCACATCGGCGACGTCGACGTGCCGCGGACCAGGCGCAGGCTCCAGAGGTAGAAGAGCAGCAGCAGCGGTGTTGCCGGGTGTACGTGAAAGAGCGTGACGTTCGGTGACAGGGAACCGAGCAGAATGATCGTCAGCAGACCCGTCAGGACCGCGCACTGCATCATGTTGGTGTTCGAGGCCGCGGCGTGCTCGAGGTTGGCGCGCCGGTAGGCGACGTCGGCCAGGGCGAGGAAAGCGGTCTGTACCGCAATGCCCCCCAGGGCATTGCCGACAGCGAGTTCCGGGCGGCCGTTCCAGGCCGCGGTGACGGACAGGACGCTGCCGGACAGGGAGGTCGCGGCGCCGAGCAGCAGGCCGCCGGTGACGGCCTCGCCGATGCCGGTTCGGTCGGCGAACTGGTCGGCGACACCGGCCAGCAGGGTGCCGGCCACCGCGATCACGACGGTGCAGGCCGTGAACAGGGCAATGCTCAGCGGCAGCGAGGCGAGCACCGGCTCGGCACTCAGCACGCCGGGCCTCCCGCCGACGGCGCCGACAGCGTCATCGGCTCAGCCGATTTCCGCCGGCGAGCTCTGCCGCTCAGCGATCCAGTCGTCGAGGCACAACAGGGTCAGCCGGCCGCTCGCATAGGCGCCGGTGTCGATGTACAGCCGATTCTCGACCTGCAGCGGGTCGCGCGTGATCGTGTGGCCGTGCACGGACAGGTCCACGTTCGCCACCCGCGTCGGTCGGTCGGCGCAGATCCGGTCACGACCCCAGAGCATGCTGCCGCGCAGGCGTTCGTCCCGTTCCGTCCCGTCGATCCGGTCCCAGTCGTCGACCGGACACTGGGCATGGCAGATGCCGACACGCCAGCCGCTGCGATGCGTCAGGGTGATCACGTGTGGCAAACCGCGGCACAGCTGCGCCGCTTCCCGTGCCGCAGCCGTCGGGCGACCCCAGCGCAGACCCCAGTCGCCGCCATTGAGACGCCACAGGCGCACCCGCTGACTGCCGCCGTGATCGACCACGTCGAGCAGCATCTCCTCGTGGTTGCCGCGCACGGCCCAGAACCAGGGTTCGTCGAGCAGGCGCGCCGCCTGCAGGGAGTCCTTGCCGCGATCGATCAGGTCGCCGACGCTGAACAGCCGGTCCCGGCCGCCGTCGAATCGTGCCGCGGCCAGCTCCTGTTCGAGCAGTTCGGTCATGCCGTGCAGATCGCCGACAACGAAGTCGCGCCCGAGCGGGTTGGGGTCGAATTGCAGGTGAAAGCTCACGTCAGTGCGATGCCGGCTGGTCTGGTTTCCGAGAGGCGCGATCGTCCCGCGCAGGACGCCGGGACAGACTGCGACGACAGGTGTACCACAGGCGCCAGTTCATCGCTACCGCGTTGCACACGATGCACACGACCATGCCGACCCAGAAACCGCGCACGCCGGTCGGCAGCAGTCCGGTGTCGACACTGGCGAGGGTGTAAGCCAGCGGCATACCGACCAGCCAGTAGCTCACCAGGTTGATGCCCGAGGCAACACGCGTGTCCTTGTAGCCGCGCAGGGCCGCGCCGGCTGCGATCTGCATCGCATCGAACAGGCGGAATGCCGCCGCGAACAGCAGCAGGTCGGCGGCGAGGCCGACGACGTCGCCGTCGTCGCTGAACAGGGCGACGATCGGCTCGCGCAGCAGCACGGTCAGTGCCGCCTGCAGCAGGGCCACCGCTGCCACCAGCCCCAGTCCGGTGGTACAGGCATGGGCGGCCGCTTCCGGCCGTCGAGCTCCGATCTCGTGGGCCACGCGCACCGTCAGCGCCTGTGCGATGCCCATCGGCACCATCAGCATCAGCCAGTCGACGGTGATGGCGACGCCGTGGCCGGCCACCGCCGCGGAGCCGAGCGAGGCGAGAATCAGCGGCGCCACGGCGAAAAAACCGCCGATACTCAGCAGCGACAGGCCGATCGGCAGGCCGATCGCGAGGGTGTGCCGGATGGTCGGCCAGTCGGGGGCAGCGAAGCGCTCGTACAGTCGGTGTTGGCGCAGCGTCGGGGCGAAGCGGGAGTGCAGCAATACACCGCACTGCAGGGAGCCGTATGCGATCAGGCTCGCCCAGCCGCAGCCGGCGCCGCCGAGCCCTGGGATGCCGAAGGCGCCGAGTACCAGGATGTAGTCGAGGGGAATGTTGAGCAGGAAGGCCGCGATCCAGAAGCGCATCACCGGGCGCGGCTCGCCGAGGCCCTCGTAGGTGGTGCGCAGGGTCAGCGAGAACGGCACCAGGGCGGCGACGATGCTGATCGGCAGCAGGTAGTCAGCGGCGATGGTCCGAACGTCCTCCTCGAGGCTCAGGACGCCGAGCAGGCGCGACGCGGAGTTGATCGCCATGGCGCTGAGCAGCGACAGCGGCAGCGCCAGCCACAGGCACTGCTGGAACTGGTGGCGGACGCCGTCCCGGTCGCCGGCTCCGAGGGCCTGGCCGATCAGCGGGCCGTTGGCGAGCAGCACGCCGTAGATCATCAGCATCGACAGGTCCC
>CAZOUC010000024.1:0-13423 GCA_964582825.1 uncultured Enterobacteriaceae bacterium
CTGGCCGGGCCGGGCCACGACCGCGTCGGAACCGCCGGTCGAGGCGCTGCCGCCGGTCGAACCGTTGTCGGAGTCCGCGTCGTCACCGGGCTGCGGCTGTTCGGGCTGTGCCGGCTGTTCCGGCATCGGCTCCGGCTGGACCGGTGCCTCGGCTTGCTCCGGCGCGCTGCCGCCTGCCAGTTCTCCGACCCGCTGCCATACGCCCCAGGCGCCGGTTTCTGCGGGGGACTCGCCACGCGTCCACCACTTGGCCTCGTAGACGGCGCCTTCGAAGACGACGCGCTCGCCGCCGTCGTAGATGCGGCCTGCATCCCAGTTCGAATAGGGCAGGGCGTCCGTGTCGCCGTTGCCCTCGTCGCTGCCGCCATCGTTCATGTCGCCGTGGCCGTCGTCGCTGGCGCTGTCGTCCATGCCGCCATGGTCGTGGTGGCCGTTGTCACTGGCGCTGTCGTCCATGCCGCCATGGTCGTGGTGGCCGTCGTCGCCGGTGCTGTCGTCCATGCCGCCATGGTCGTGGTGGCCGTTGTCGCTGCCGCTGTCGTCCATGCTGCCATGGTCGTGGTGGCCGCCATCGGCGTCCGCGTCCGCGTCGGCAATGGCGCCCGCCAGTTCCCAGGCTTCCTGCCAGTACAGCCCGGTACCCGGATCATATGCCCAGGCCGTGCCGCGGGTCGTGGTGTTCGAGCACCAGCCACCGACCAGGCAGCGGTACACGCTGTCGCCCACCGCGACGAGGTCGCCGTCCGCGTAGGCGCGCGTGCCGTCGAAAACGGCCACGTCACTGAACGCGTTGCCGTGGCTGTGTCCTGCATTGCGCTCGTGATCGACGTGCACCGACAGCTTGTTGCTGCTGTCGACGCAGCTGTCGCCGGCGCAGATTTCCACGGTGAAGTCGAAGTGGCCGATTTCCGTGATCGTCGTGCTGACCGACGCCGATTCGCCATAGAGCGGGCCGGAATCGATCGGCATGCCGTTGCGCTTGAGCGTCCAGGATTCCGCAGCGCTGGAAGCCGGCACATCGAAATCGATGCTGATGAGGTCGCCGACATCGGCCATGACCATGTTTGCCGACAGGTCGAATGCGCTGTTGGTCCCGTCGGAGCTCTTGCGCGCTGCCGTGATTTGCGCCGGCGCGAGGTCCCCGGCGATCGGCTGCTGGACCGTGGAGCCGCCGCTGGCCACGTCGTTGTCGCCGGCGATGGAGACGTCCATACAGGTGTAGAACGTCTCGGCGCTGTCCGAGCGCTCCCAGACGTTGTAGATGATGTGGTCGCCTGCCTTGTCCGCGGGCAGTGTGCAGCTCATGTGGTAACGGCCGTCGTGCAAGGGCACTTCGCCGTGTTCACACAGTGGCTCGAGGTCGTCCCAGCGCAGGGGCTGGCTCGGATCGAAGCCGTCCTTGGTAATGAAGTAGGTCCAGCGCCGGGTCGCGTGCGGCGCGGTGCCCAGGAACACGAAGTCGACCTCCTGGCCTTGCGCCAGCCCGGTTTTCTTCCAGTCGTCACGGGCGAGGTCGAAACCGCGGTACTTGTCCAGGCCGCCGCTGCACAGCTCGCCGTTCGGCACGAAGGCACGATCGTTGCCACCGGCGAGCTGGGCGATGGCGTTCCAGTCGTAGAGCGGTTGCGGACCGCCGAGGGCCTCGGCGGCGCGGCACGCGTCGCTGGTCGGGTTCTCCGGACCTTCCTGGAAGCACTGGTAGGCCCGCGAGACCGGGAACTCCATTGTGCCGTGTGCATGGACCTGACCGGCGGACAGCAGGCCCGCCGAAATGAGAGTGGAAAGCAGGGTTTTTCTGTTCATTGTCATGGGCTCCGAAACTGGCCGATTGAAACGGGTGTTCACGGCGCCGCATCTTAGGGAGCTGGACCGCGATCAATAGGACGTTCCGGTCCGGCGCTGTGACATTCCGGGTCAGTCGTTCAGAGGTCCGGTATGCCGGGAGAAGACAGAGCAGAAGAGAGGAGAGGAAAGGAGTGAGTGGCCGTGCCGCCGCAGCGGCGACACGGCCTCGAAAGCAGGGTCGATGAAGCGTGGACGTCAGTGCGCGGTACGGACGGCGCCTTCGCGTATTCCGCGAATGACCGTTGCCAGGGCATTCCCGTAGGTATCGTCCTCGATGAGTTCGACCACGCCGAAATCGAGTGCGGCGAGCAGTTCCACGGTCGCGTAGCGGGCCGCTTCCTCGCCGCTCGACGACACGAAGATCCAGGGGCTCTGCGCATCGCCGGCGCGTGACAGCCGCGCACGAAGGACGCGTCCGCTGCCCCGCCTGAGCATGATCCAGGCGCCGGACTTCAGCCGTCTGGCCACGCTGTCCGGCAGCCGGCAGGGGTCGTCCTCTGCGTCTGCGCGCAGGGGGATCACCGGCGCGCGCCGAGGCTTCGAGCCGGCGGTCGTCAAGGTATGTTCCACAGCGGTCTGCATGATCGCGATCCTCGCTCCTGAGCCGCCCGGTGCCGGCTCGTCGTTCTGTTCCGGAGACATGCTGCCGATTTGCCGCGCTGCGGCGTAGTACCGGGCGGATCGGTCGTATGACGGTGCGGCTCAGCGGTCGGCTTCTGACGCCGCATCGACGGGCGGCAGCGTCGCGAGGCGGCCGCGCCCGGTCCGGGCTGACCCCGATTGCCTGATTCCTGGTCCGAGATGTACTCCCTACTCGGTCTGGCCGGCCCTAAGGTAGGCATCGCAACCAACGCGTCCGGCACCGAGGCCGGCAACAGATGGCAGGAGGTCGAGTGCAATGATTCGTTCAGCAGCCTTTCGCGGCCGCCGGGACATGCTGTTCCGCGCCCAGGGTCTCTGGTACGTCGACACCAATGAAGGCAGCGTCGAGGGACCGTTCCCGACGCGCCCGGTGGCCGAGCGCTACCTGCAGCGCCACATCGAGCTGATGAACTCGCCTTTCATGCCCAAGGTGCCGCTGACCCTGGTGCCGATCGAGCACGAGATCGCCATGGGCCTGCGCAGCAGTGTCGGCGTGCGTCGTCTCGTCATCCGCGGCTGAGCCGCCACGCAACCGGAGCCGCCACGATGCAGATGCAAGACATTCCGACCCGGCACGCCGAGACCACCACGATCGACGAGATCATGGCCGCGGTCTACGGTGGTCAGATCAGCCTGTTCTTCCAGCCCAAGGTCGAGCTGAGTACCGGCGTGACGCGGGGCGTCGAGGCCCTGGTCCGCTGGCAGCACCCGCGTCGCGGCTGGATCAGCCCGGAGCACTTCCTGCCGGTAGTCGAGAACAGCCAGCAGGTCGATGAATTCACGCTCTGGGTGCTCGAGACCGCCATCGGCCAGTTCCGGCAATGGCAGGCACAGGCCGGGATGTCCCTGCCGATAGCGATCAACGTTTCGGCGCGCAATGTCGAGTCGCCGCGCTGGGTCGACGAGGCCTCGCGGACCCTGCGGGCCGCGGGCCTGGCGCCCGGGTCGATCGAACTGGAGATCACCGAAACCCGCCTGATCGGCGACTTCGAACGCGCCTACGAGCGGATCGCCGCGCTGATGGCTGCCGGATTCAGCATCGCCATCGACGACTTCGGCACCGGCTACTCCTCGTTCGGCTATCTGTTGAAGCTGCCGATCAACGTGCTCAAGCTCGACCGCAGCCTGATTTCCGGCCTGCCCTGCAGCGAGCGCAAGCAGGTGCTGGTGGCGTCCCTGGCGGGCATGGCCGTATCTCTCGGTCACACCGTCGTGGCCGAGGGAATCGAGGACCTGCTGACCGAGGAGACCGTGCGCATGCTGGGCTGCCAGGTCGGTCAGGGTTATCACTTCGCCAAACCGATGGCCGGCGACGAGCTGGTCGGCTGGGTCGCCGAACGCCAGCGCCTCGACCTGCCGCCGCGCCACCCTCGGGCCCTGGATCGGGCCACGGTGGTGGATTGCCAGCCCCTGGCAGGTCCACTGCAGAGCAGCCGGGAACTGTTCGACGAATTCATGGCGGGACGCGTTTTCTGAACGCGAATGCGTCTCCGGTCACGCCAATTCCTCAGCTTCGGTCTATCATTAGGGTCTCCACGGGCAATCGTGTAAGTACGCGGAGGGAACATGTTCGACAGAGGCAAGCGTCAGGGCTCGGATACGCCGGCGGCGTCCGAAGCACCCCGACAGACTACGACACCGGGTTCCACGGCACAGGTCAGCAATCATCGAGGAGTGGCCATGATCGGATCGACTGTCAGCATCAAGGGCGAAATCAGCAGCGACGAAAATCTGGTAATCGAAGGCGCCATCGAAGGCAGCGTGACCTGTAATTCACACGAGGTCACGATCGGCAGCACCGGCAAGCTCAAGGCGGACGTCACCGCCAAGATCGTTCGCGTGGACGGTCAGGTCGAGGGCGATATCACCGGGCACGAGAAAGTCATCATCAGCCAGTCCGGCAAGGTACGCGGCAATATCGTCGCGCCGGCCGTGACCCTGGAAGACGGCGCCAAGTTCAAGGGCAGCATCGACATGGACCCGAGCCCGGCCCAGGGTGAAGTGCTGAGCCTGAATACGCGTGGCAAAAACGCCGCCGACGAGGACAAGGACGAAACCCGCAAGCAGGGCAGCTGATCGATGGCGACACAGGCCAGCAAGCTGCTGTCGCAGTTGTTCGACAAGCTGCCGACGGACCGGCCGCTGCAGGTGCTCGACATCGGCGGCGGCAGCGCCGACACGCTTGCGTTCTTCGGCCAGTACCGCTGCCGCCTGCACTACGCCAACCTGCTCGACGAGGCGGTCGTTCGCGAGCTGCAGGAGGACGCCACCGAGCAGGAACTGCAGGAGCAATTCACCGGCGCGCTGGCCCTGCCCGGGGACACGCAGCTCGACATCTGCCTGTTCTGGGATATTTTCAGCTACCTGGACGGGCCGGCCCTGTGCGCCTTCGTGACAGCGTTACGGCCGTACGTGCACGAGCGCACGCGCAGCCACGGCTTCGGCATGCTGAACGCCAAGGCCGGGCTCAACCACAACGAATACGGAATCCGCAGCGAGGAGCTGATCAGCTACCGGCGTCGGGCGGGCGCGCAGCCGGCCGTCTACCCGCATTCACAGCGTGAACTGAACCAGCTGCTCGGTCATTTCCACGTCGCCACCAGTCGCCTGATGGTCGACGGTCACACCGAGTTCGTGTTGCGCTACGACCGCGAGCACAAGGCGGAGGAGCTGCAGAAATCGGTGTTCAACTTCTGAACCGCCGTTCCAGCCCCCGCCAGCAGTCGCGGTAGTCGGCCTGCCGGAGCGGCGTGGCCAGCGCCCAGTCGGTGGGCTGGATCAGGTAGCGCGACTCGAGCATGAACGCCATCGTGTCCCGGTAGCGCTCGGGTTCGAGTTTCGCCTCGCTGGCGCGCTCGAACACGTCCGCCTCCGGACCGTGCGGCGTCATGCAGTTGTGCAGGCTCGAGCCGCCCGGCTCGAAGCCGGCCTGCTTGGCGTCGTAGACGCCCTCGATCAGCCCCATGAACTCGCTCATCACGTTGCGGTGGTACCACGGCGGCCGGAAGGTGTCCTCGGCCACCATCCAACGCGGCGGGAAGATGACGAAGTCGACGCTGGCGACGCCCGGGGTGTCCGAGGGCGAGGTCAGCACCGTGTAGATGCTGGGATCCGGGTGGTCGTAGCTCACCGAGCCCATCACGTTGAAACGCTCCAGCGCGTACTTGTAGGGTGCCGAGTTGCCGGTCCAGGCCACCACGTCCAGTGGTGAGTGGTCGATCGATGCGCGGTACAGGCCGCCGTTGAACTTGCACAGCAGCTCGAAGTCGCCCTCGATGTCCTCGAAGGCCGCCTGCGGGTAGAGAAAGTCGCGGTCATTGGCGTAGCCGTTGGCACCAACCGGTCCGCGCTCCGGCAACATCAGCGCCGCGCCGTAGTTCTCGCACAGGTAGCCCCGGGCGGCGTCGTCTACGAGGTCCACGCTGAACTTCATGCCGCGCGGCACGACGGCGATTTCACCCGGGCGCAGTGCCAGCACGCCACACTCGGTGCGCAGTCGCAGCGCGCCGTACTGCGGGATGAACAGCAGTTCGCCGTCTGCGCAGTAGAAGTAGCGATGCCGCATCGATCGATTACAGGCGTACAGGTGCACGCCCATGCCGTGCTGGCCGGAAGCGCTGCCGTTGACGGCGATGGTCACCAGGCCGTCCAGCCAGTCCGTCGGCTCGGCCGGAATCGGCAGCGGGTCCCAGCGCAGCGGGTCGGGCGGGGCCGCCGAGCCGCCCCGGGGCGCCGTGCGCAGCAGGCCCTCATCGACGGCCTCGAACGCACCCTGGCATACCGACGGCCTGATCCGGTACAGCCAGCTGCGCCGGTTCAGCGCCCGCGGCGCGGTGAAGGCGGTGGTGCTGAACTGCTCCGCGTACAGGCCGTAGGCCACACGCTGGGGACTGTAGCGGCCGACCGGCAGGGCGCCGGGCAGGGCCTCGGTCTCGTGCTCGTTGTCGAATCCGGTCAGGTACTGGAGCTCGTCGCTGTCGTTCGCATTCATGGCGTGCTCCCGCGGGACTCTGGCCCGGCAATATACTCAGGGCCGACGTTCACAGGAAGGGTTCGACGGTGCGCCACAGGCGCTCGAGATCCCCCGGCTCCGACAGGCGGTGGTCGCCGGTCTTGACCAGCTGCAGCTCGACGTCCCGGCTCGCGAGACATTCCTGCAGGCGCAGCGCCGTCTGCCAGGGCACGTCCGGATCCTGCATACCCTGCAGCAGCCGCACCGGCAGCTCGATCGGAATCGGCTTGTCCAGCAGCAGGTGTTCGCGGCCCTCGTCCAGCAGCCGCTGGCGGATGCGGTACGGCGCGCCGCCCGCGTAGCAATTGGGAATCTCGCAGAAGCCGTGCTCGGCCAGGCTGCGCCGCTGTACCTCGTTCAGACCGCGATCGCGCAAGGCTTCGGTGAAATCGGGCGCCGCGGCCACCCCGACCAGGGCCCTCAGCCGCGTCGGCCTGGCCAGGGCCAGCAGCAGCATGATCCAGCCGCCCATCGAGGATCCGACGATGACCTGCGGTCCGTCGGCGACCCGATCGAGGATCGAGATCGCGTCGTCCTTCCAGTCGCCGATGCTGCCGTCCTCGAAACGGCCCGAAGACTGGCCATGTCCGCGGTAGTCAAAGCAGGTGTAGGCCTGCCCGCGTGCCGCGCAGCGTGCTGCCAGGTCCAGGGCCTTGGTGCCGGTCATGTCGGAGTTGAAACCGGGGCAGAACAGCACGCCGGGTGACCGGCCAGGCTGGTGCCGGTAGGCCAGGCGCTGGCCGTTGGCGAGCTCGAGAAACCCACTCACTGCGCGGTGCCGCAGGCCCGCCGGTCCGCGATGGCGGCGGCCTCGAGGTCGAGCAGCAGCGCCTTGGCGCGCAGGCCGCCGGCAAAGCCGGTCAGGCTGCCGTCGGCGCCGACGACCCGGTGGCAGGGAATCACGATCGGCAGTGGATTGCGCCGGTTCGCGGCGCCGACCGCGCGCACGGCACGGGGCCGGCCCAGCGCACCGGCGATATCCGCGTAACTGCGTGTCTCACCGTAGGGAATGGCGCGCAGGGCCTCGAGTACCGCGCGCTGGAACGGGGTGCCGGTCGGCGCGATCGCCAGGTCGAACTCGCGACGCTGGCCGGCGAAGTACTGGTCCAGCTGCTGACGGGCCCGACCGAACGCCGCCGGGGTTTCCTGCCACTCGGCAGCCGGCTCGGCGCCAGGGTTTCCGTGCGGAAGCCGGATGGCGTGGAGCGTGTCGCCTGTTCCGGCCAGCAGCAGCGTACCCAGCGGGCTTCGATAGCGGCAGAAATTCACGTGACGGTTCCTCCTGTCGTGAACCGGGGTTTCCCGCGATCTTAGAACGCCGGGACGCGGCGTACCACCCGCATCGTGTTCCGGGTCACATCGACCCGGCGCCGGCGTGGCAATGTCGCCGGCTCGCCGCTATCCTGACACGCGAGTCTCTGGCAACCGGCGGGAAATGAAACGTGTTCGACCTGATCAATACCGACGCGGTGCGCGACATGTTCCGGGATGCGTTTCCGTTTACCGAGAGCGAATCGACCGGGTTTGCGGCGTATCGCAACCGGGCCGGCGAGGAAATCGCCCTGCAGCTCGGCACCAACGACGCCTACTACGTCTGGGTACAGCGCTACGACGGCTCGGTGAGCGGTGTTGAAGTCCACAACGAGCAGAGTCCGGGGGAGCCGTATGCAGCCGATCAGCCGCGCCATCCGGGACTCGACGAGCGGCTCGCGCCGCAGCTGCAGACCGGCAGCGAGGCCTGGTGTCTGAAGGCCGCCAACCGCGAGGCGCTGGCCGCGCTGATCGCCTGGTACCGGAGCTCCTGAAGGCGCCGGCTCAGGCCGCAGCGACGGTCCTGCGTTCGGCGTTGTTCAGCGCGCCCAGGATGGCGTCCAGAGATGCCTGGATGATGTCGCCGCTGCGCCCGACACCGCAATGGCGTTCACCGTCGACATTGAGCTGGATGTAGCAGATGGCCTCGGCGTCGGCGCTCTGGCTGAGCGCGTGTTCGCTGTACTCGACCAGCACGATCTGTTTGCCGGTGAAGCGCTGCATGGCGTTGACAAAGGAATCGACCACCCCGTTGCCGTTGCCGGTCAGCCTGTGACGCATGCGCTCGCGCAGCAGCTCCACCCGCAGCTCATCGGCGCCGTCACGGCGATTCACCTGATAGTCGCCCAGTTGCCAGGGGCCGCCGGACTGCAGGTACGTGGCCTCGAACAGCTGCCAGATCGCGTCCGCTGACACCTCCTTTTCCGACTCTTCGGCAAGGCGCTGCACCGCGGGACTGAAATCGATCTGCAGCCAGCGCGGCAGCTGGACGCCGTAGTCGCGCTCGAGCACGTAGGCGACGCCGCCCTTGCCCGACTGGCTGTTGATGCGAATGACCTCCTGGTAGGAGCGTCCGATGTCGGCGGGATCGATCGGCAGGTAGGCCACCTCCCAGGGGCGCTCGTCGTCGCGACGCGCCAGGCACTTCTTGATCGCGTCCTGGTGACTGCCGGAAAACGCGGTGAACACGAGCTCGCCGGCGTAAGGGTGGCGCGGATGAATCGGCAGCTGCGTACACTCGCGCGCGGTCTGGATGATCTCGTCCATGCGCTCGAGGTCGAGCCCGGGATCGACGCCCTGGCTGTACAGGTTCATGGCCATCGTCACGATGTCCATGTTGCCGGTGCGTTCGCCGTTGCCGAACAGGGTGCCTTCGACGCGGTCGGCGCCGGCCATCACACCGAGCTCCGCGGCGGCCACGGCGCAGCCGCGGTCGTTGTGCGTGTGCAGGGAGATCAGCAGCGAGTCGCGCCGCGCGACGCGGTCGCAGAACCACTCGATCTGGTCGGCGTAGACGTTGGGCGTCGCCATCTCGACCGTGGCCGGCAGGTTGATGATCACCGGCCGCTCCGGCGTCGGCTGCCAGACCTCGGTGACCGCATCGCAGATTTCCACGGCAAATTCGAGCTCGGTGCCGGTGAAGCTCTCGGGCGAGTACTGGAAGCGCCAGTCGGTACCCGGGTGGCGCGCGGCGCAGTCCTGAACCAGCCTGGCGCCGCGCACGGCGATGTCGACGATACCGGCGCGGTCCAGGCCGAACACCTGCTCACGCTGCACGGTGGACGTCGAGTTGTACACGTGCACGACCGCACTGTGCACACCGCGCAGCGCGTCGAAGGTCTTTTCGATCAGTTCCGGGCGGGCCTGGGTCAGGACCTGGATGGTGACGTCTTCGGGAATCCGCCGTTCTTCGATCAGCCTGCGGACGAACTCGTAGTCGTGAGTCGATGCGGCCGGAAACCCGACCTCGATCTCCTTGAGCCCGATCCGCACCAGCTGGTCCCACAAACGCATTTTCTGGCGTGAAGTCATCGGTTCGATCAGCGCCTGGTTGCCGTCGCGCAGGTCCACGCTGCACCAGTGCGGCGCCGCGTCGATGACGGCGTCGGGCCAGCGCCGCGAGGTCATGGGGACAGTCGGAAAAGGGCGGTACTTGCGGTGGTCGAAGCTCATGGTCGGTGCGTTCCGTCGGTTGTCCTGTTCGGTGTCGATCGCGATAAGGTCAGCCGCCTGCGGACCCGCCGGGTGGCGGGTCGCGGGTCGCCGCGCCCGGTGGGGCGGGCGGTGTCGCGGGACGGCGCGGGCCCGGTTAGGCCCTGGCCGGTCCGCGACACGCTGCAGGCATGAATAGTATCGACTGACTCGGCGAGCATTTGAGTGCAAATAATGCAGGTCAGTCGATCAGTTTGGCAACTTATCACTATAAATTAGCAAGAAATGAGTTAATGTATCTCTTCCCCTGCGGAAAGGTGTATTCCGGGACATCAAGCGATGAAACTCGACCGAACCGATCGTCGGATTCTCGAGCTGATGCAGTCGAACGGACGCATCAGCAATCTCGAACTGGCCGACGCCGTCGGCCTGTCGCCGACGCCGTGCTCGCGCCGGGTCAAGCGGCTCGAGGAATCGGGCCTGATCGAGCGCCACGTGACCCTGCTCAACCAGGATGCCCTCGGCCTCAAGCTCACGGCCTACATCGTGATCAGCATGGACCGCCACACGCCCGACCGGTTCGACACCTTCGAAGACACGGTGCGCGGCTACCCGGAGGTCGTCGACTGCAGCGTCATCACCGGCCAGGCCGCCGACTACCTGCTGCGCGTCGTGGTGCCCGACATGGCCCACTACGAGCGTTTCCTGCTCGGTCGCCTGACGCGCATTCCGGGCGTGACCGGCGTGCAGAGCAGCTTCGTGCTGCGTCACGTGATGCGCCGGACCGAGCTGCCGCTCGACTACGTCTAGCGCGTCCGCCTCACAGCTGGGCGTCCAGGTAGGCGCACACCGAAGCGCCGAGCGCCGGCAGCGCGTAACCGCCCTCGAGGCAGGACACCATGCGCCCGTCGGAGCTCAGGCCGGCGACCGCCTTGAGTCGGGCGCCGAGCCAGGCGTAGTCGTCCTCGCGCAGGCGCCACTGCGCGAGCGGATCGTCGCGATGCCCGTCGAAGCCCGCCGAAACCACCAGCAGCTGCGGGGCGAAGCCTTCCAGGATCGGCAGCCACTGCGTCGAGACCTCATGTCGGAAACGCGCGCCGCCGGTGCCCGCCGGCAGCGGCAGGTGCAGTGCATTGCCGCTGGACTTGTCGGGAGTGGTGTAGGGATAGAACGGGTGCTGGTAGCTGGAGAAGAACAGGATGCCCGGGTCGCCGCCGAGAATGTCCTCGGTGCCGTTGCCGTGGTGCACGTCGAAGTCGATCACGGCGATGCGCTCGAGGCCGTAGCGCTGCTGGGCGTGGCGGGCGGCGATAGCGACGTTGTTGAATACGCAGAAACCGAGCGCCCGCCGGCGCTCGGCGTGGTGACCGGGCGGCCGTACCGCGCAGAAGGCCGAGCGTGCCGCTCCCTGCATGACCAGGTCGACGGCGCTGACCGCGGCACCGGCCGCGCGCCGCGCGGCACGCAGTGTGTAGCGGTTGGCGACCACGTCGTCACCGAGTTCCGCGGTGCCGCGACGGGGTGCCCGGCGCTTCAGGGACTCCAGGTAGTCCGGGTCGTGGGCCCGGCCGATGCTCTGCCAGTCCGCCAGGGGCGCCTCGAGCGGCTGCAGCAGGTCCATCAGACCGCGCGCGATCAGTGCGTCGTCGATCGCCGCGAGGCGCTGCGGCTGCTCCGGGTGTTCCCGGCCCAGCTCGTGGCGTCGGCACAAGGGGTGGCTGAGGTAGGCGATGCTCACCGCGGCGGCGCCGTCACCAGCCCTGCTCGAGCCGCCGCTCGACGACCACGACGCTGCTGTCCTCGCCACCCTCGACGACGCGGAAGCCGAGGCGCTGGCAGAAGCGCAGCATGGTGCGGTTCTCGCGCAGCACCTCGCCGTACAGGCTCTCCAGGCGTCGTGTCGCGGCGTGCTCGATCAGCATCGTCATCAGCTGTCGCCCGATGCCGCTGCGCTGGTACTGGTCAGCCACCACGATGGCGAATTCGGCATTGCGGCGGTCCGGGGCGATGATGTAGCGCGCGACACCGATCTCCTGCTCGCGGTCGCCCTGGCGGATCACCGCGATCAGGGCCATTTCCCGGTCGTAGTCGATCTGCGTGAAGCGGGCCAGCAGCTCGGGCGGCAGCGATTCCAGGCCGTGCATGAAGCGCAGGTAACGCGAGCGCTGCGACAGGCCGCGAATGAACTGCTGCTCGATTTCCGCGTCCTCGGGCCGGATCGGCCGGATCTGGACGTCGAGGCCGGCTGCAGTCGGAAAGGTCGTGACGAGCTGGGCCGGGTACGGGTGGATCGCCATGTGCGCGTACGGCCGCTCTCCGGGCAGCGCGTGTTCGAGCACGACGCGGGCGTCGACCGCGATCGCCCCCTGTTCGTCGACGATCAGCGGGTTGATCTCGAGTTCGCGGATCCAGGGCATCTCGCAGGCGATCTCGGAGACCCGCAGCAGCACCTGGTGCAGGGCCTCGCGCCGGATCGGCGGCATGTTGCGAAACGCGCCGAGGGTCACGCTGACGCGCGTGCGATCGATCAGGTCGTCGACGAGCATGCTGTTCAGTGGTGGCAGCGCCACGGCCCGGTCGTGCAGGGCCTCGACCAGGGTGCCGCCGAAGCCGAAGGTCAGCACCGGACCGAACACCGGGTCGCGAACGATGCCGACCAGCAGTTCCCGGGCGTGCGGACGCTGCACCATCGACTCGACCGTGACGCCGTCGATCCGCGCCTGCGGGTGCGCCGCCTGGACGCTGTCGATCACCTGCTGGTAGGCGCTGCGGACGGATTGTGCGGACCGCAGGTTCAGGCGCACGCCGCCGCTGTCGGTCTTGTGCACGATGTCCGGGGAATTGATCTTCATCGCGACCGGAAAGCCCAGGCTTTCCGCGGCGGTCAGCGCTTCGATGCCGGAACGCGCGGGCAGCGACAGGGCCACCGGAATGCGGAACGCGCTCAGCAGCGCCTTCGCCTCGGCGCCGCTCATCGTGGACTGGTTTTCGCTCAGCTCGCTCTCGATCAGCAGGCGCGCGCCGTTCAGGTCCGCTGGCGGGCCGATCGGTACCGCGGCGGGCGTCTGCAGCAACAGCTGGCGGCTGCGGAAGTGCCGGATCAGGTAGCCGTAGGCCTTGATGGCCACTTCCGGGGTCGGCAACTGCGGTATCGCGCTGTGCTCGAAGCGCCGCCGTGCCTCGGCGACCCGTTGTTCGCCCATCCAGCAGGCGATGATTGGCTTGCGGCTGTGGCGCTGGCGCGCGCAGATCGCCTCGGCGACCGCCAGCGGCCGGGTCATCGGCAGCGGGGTCAGGGCGATCAGCACGTTGTCGACGCCGGCGTCCTTCAGGCAGATGTCGAGCGCCTGGGCATAGCGTTCCGGGGTCGCGTCCCCCAGCACGTCCACGGGATTGCCGTGCGACCAGTTGGCGGGCAGCACCTCGTCGAGTGCGGCGAGCGTCTCCGGCGCCAGCTGCGCC
>CAZOUC010000025.1:0-13361 GCA_964582825.1 uncultured Enterobacteriaceae bacterium
GCCGCTTCGCCGACCGCTGCGACCGCGTGACCGAGCGCTGCCGCGTCTAGCGCCCGCCGCTGGCGCCGGACGACCGCGTCGACGGCGCCGCGGCCTGTTTTCACCCGGTGCTGTAGGCGATGAGCGAACTGCTGAAGGTCGTCGACCTGAAGAAACACTTCCCGGTGCGCGGCGGCCTGTGGCGGCGCGTCGTCGCCCAGGTGAAAGCCGTCGACGGGGTCAGCTTCACGCTGCGCGCCGGCCGCACCCTGGGCCTGGTCGGCGAGTCCGGCTGCGGCAAGTCGACCCTGGGCCGCGCGGTACTGCGCCTGCAGGAGCCCACCTCGGGCCAGGTGCTGTTGAACGGCGAGGACCTGACGGCCATGGGCGCGCAGGAACTGACCCGGCACCGGCGCCAGATGCAGATCATCTTCCAGGACCCCTATGCCTCGCTGAGTCCGCGCCGCACCGTCGAGCAGAGCATCCAGGAACCATTGGACGTACACGGCATCGGTACGGTGCGTGAGCGCCAGCAGCGGGTCGAGGAACTGCTGCAGGTGGTGGGGCTGCGCAAGGCGGTGCTGTCGCGCTTCCCGCACGAGTTCTCCGGCGGCCAGCGCCAGCGCATCGGCATCGCCCGCGCCCTGGCCCTGAACCCGAGCTTCATCGTCGCCGACGAGCCGGTGTCGGCGCTCGACGTCTCGGTGCAGTCGCAGGTGCTGAACCTGATCGCGCGCCTGCAGCGCGAGCACGGCATCGCCTTCCTGTTCATCTCCCACGACCTCGCCGTGATCCAGCACGTCAGCGACGAGGTCGGCGTGATGTACCTCGGCAAGATCGTCGAGCACGCCGAGTCGGAGACCCTGTACCGCACGCCGCTGCACCCCTATACCCGTGCGCTGATGTCGGCGATTCCGGTGCCGGACCCGAAACGCAAGTCGAAGCGGATCATTCTCAGCGGCGATGTGCCTTCACCGATGCACCCGCCGCCGGGCTGCCCGTTCCACACCCGTTGCCCCGACGCGGTGCCGCGCTGCCGCGAGGAAATACCCGCCACACGCAACGTCGGCAGCGCCGAGCGGCCGCATCTGGTGGCCTGTCACCTCGTCGAGTAGAACGCGTCGGTGATTCCGTACCCGGTCTACGTCGGGTTCCCGGCCATTGTCGGCCTGCTGCTGCTGATCGCCCTGACGTTCAGCTACCGTGGCCTCCCGGCGACCGGCTGGGCGGTCGACTGGTCGTATCGGCTCGCCCTGCTGCACTGCGCGCTGGCCTGCGTCGCGGTGTTGCTGACCGTCCATGACGCGATTTCACCGGCCGCGTGCAGGACCGGCGTATACGGATTTCGGGCATCGCTCGCGTTCGCGGGGCTCGACGGCCTGAGCCTGCTCTGGTGGCTCATCGTTTGCTCGCGCACGAAATGCAGCTCGAGCCTCACCCGCCCGGTTCTGTTCGTCCTGCTGCGGATGCTGGTTCACGCGGCACTGGGCGGCGCTTTTCTCTGGTGTGCCGTGCTGTGCACCGTTTAGTCGCGTTAGCGGAGGCGAATCCCGAGGACTGCTCCGTGTGCTGTCCGCCGAAGCAGGCGAATCGGTGGGTCGCGTCAGCGCGGGTACCTGATCATCGGGAACATCACCGGCGACGCACCGGACTGAATCTCGCCCATGATCTCGAAACCGTGACGTTGGTAGAGCGAGACATTGCGTCGATTCGACGACTCCAGGTACGCGACCCGGGCTGCCTCGTCACAGCGCTGCAGACCGCTTTGCAACAGCGCAGCGCCCAGTCCCTGCCCCAAACAGGCGGGGTCAGCTCCGATAATCGCGAGATACCAGTACGGCTCCTGCGGATGAAATCGCGCCATCTGCTCGTGGATCGGCCGGTCCTCATCCTCTTCCGGCGCAGCGCCACGCTCCAGGATCAAGGCGAACATGCGCTCGACGTCGGGATTGACGCCCGGGGGAAGCCAGAGCGCCGCCGCCTGCCCGTCGTTCGCCAGGTCGGCGGTGCCGTGTGCAAACGCTGCGCCGCCGAAAGCGTCAAAGAAGTCGGGAATGGCCTCGACGAAATCCGTGGCGGAGGGAAATACCCAGCGCATCATCGGGTCGGCAACGAAGGCCAGCTGCAGCGTACACATCACTCGACGGCGGTCTGCTTCCTTCGCGGTGCGGACGTCAGGTCTTTTCATGTGTGGTGCTCGCGCAATTACTCTGCCGGGGCAAGCCGTTCGATCGCCCCGAGCTGCAGCATCAGCCGCAGCGGGTCGAACAGCGGCCAGACGTCGGTGATCCTGCCGTCCTGGATCCGGATCACGTCTTCTCCGAGTACGTCGATGGCCCGGCCGGTCGCCGCGATGCCGCGAAAGGCCGCCCTGTGTGTGCCGGTCCAGCGCCAACGGACGAACACGCGATCCCCGTCGGCGATGAGTTCGTCGACCAGGCTGATCCGGGTGTCGGGAAAGGCGTCGTGGCAGGATTTCACGATGGCGGCGTAGGCTGCCGGGTCATTGGCCGGGTATTCGGCGCTGTGCCGCCGAAAGTCCGGCGCCAGCAGTTCATTGGCCACGGCGTAGTCGCCCTGGTCCCACAGTTCGTCGAGCCAGCGCCGTACCAGTGCCTTGTTGGCTGCTTCCCGGGCAGCCTTCGCTTCGAGCGCCGCCGGCCCGCCCGGTGTGTCGCCGTACAGCGGACCGCTGCCCGACGCACCCAGCACCAGCAGCAGGACGCTTGCGACCAGCGGTTTCGCGCTGATCGTTCCAGTCCGGTTTCTCGTGGCGGTCAACGACATCGATGAGCCCTCCGGTGCACCCGGTCGATGAGGCGGCGCTCGGCTCGGCGCCGCGGACCGACAGCATAGCCAGCGCGGCACGCTGCGGCTACCGCGTCGCGGACCGCCGTGGCGCCAGTCCGGCAGCCTGCTAGGATGTGCGCAACAGACGCTGTGCCCGGGGCTTCACGATGCTTCACACCGCGAGACTCATGCTGGTCGGGATCGTACTGGCGCTGTCGGCCTGTTCCAATCGACAGATCTACGACACGGTCCAGCAGAACCACCGCCTCGAGTGCGCGCGCCTCCCGGACAGCGCGTACGAACAGTGCATGGCTGAAACGGGGCCGGACTACGACGAGTACGCCCGGCAGCGTGACGCGCTGATGCATGACGGGAGGCGGCTCTGAACACCATCGGACGCAGCAGCGTGGGCTACTTTCGAGGCAAGGTCGCCGCCATCACCGGCGCCGGCTCGGGGATCGGCCGGGCGCTGGCGCAACAGCTCGACGCCGCGGGCTGCCGGCTCTGGTTGAGCGATATCGACGACCAGCGGCTCGCCGCCACGCGCGCGGGACTGAGCCGACCGGAGTCCTGCGACATCCAGCGCGTCGACGTGGCCGACCGCGCCGCCGTCGAGGCCTGGGCCGCACGGGTCGGCGAACAGTCGGGACAGCTCGACCTGCTGGTCAACAACGCCGGCGTGGGGCTCGTGGCCACCGTCCAGGACATGGACTGGGACGACTTCCACTGGCTGATGAACATCAACTTCTGGGGCGTGGCGCACGGCAGTCGCGCGTTCCTGCCGCTGCTGGAGCGGTCCGCCCGCGGCCACCTCGTGAACATCTCCTCGATGTTCGGGCTGATCGGCGTGCCCACGCAGGCCGCCTACAACGCCGCCAAGTTCGCGGTACGCGGCTACACGGAGGCGCTGCGGCACGAGCTGGAGTTCACGGGCAGCCGGGTGCGCGTCTGCTGCGTGCTCCCGGGCGGCGTGGCCACGGACATCGCGCGCAACGCGCGGGCAGCGCACCCGGATTCAACGCCCGACACGCAGCACCAGTTCTTCATGCAGCACGTGCGAACCAGTGCCGACGTGGCCGCGGCGCAGATCCTGCGCGCCGCCGAACGCGGCCGACCGCGCCTGCTGATCGGCCGCGATGCGCGCCTGCTGGGTTTGATACTGCGCCTGTTTCCGGTCAACTACCCGCGCCTGTTGCCGCAGTTGCGCGCCACCCTCGACAACGTCTCGCCGTGAGCGCCTGCTCCGACCCTGGACGGCGCCGGGCCGTTCCCGGTCGCGCTCACGGCGCCCCCGACAGCATGGGAAACACCGCCGCCAGGGCCCAGGCGAAGGCGACCGCATTGGCGATCGCGCCCACCGCCGGATGGCCGGTGGCCCGATAGACCCACTTGCTGAACAGGCCGTATACGAGAAAGCAGATCACGATCACCGCGGCGATGATCAGCAGGAAGAACAGGTCTTCGAACGACAGCGCAACGGCGAGCGCAATCGAGAAAAGAAAGCAGAACCGCGTGAACAGGTGCCCGCCGCGCGGCGTTCCGGGTCCGTGCGTGAGCCACTCGTCGGCGATGAAGTAACTCAGGGTGCCGACCAGCATCAGCAATACGACCGGCAGTCGCGGCGCGGTGATCGCGAAGGACGTCACGAAGGTGTCCAGGATCAGCCCCATCAGCCCGGTGACGTACAGGGTCACCAGCACGCTGCAGAGCGCCAGCCTGCCGAGCCGCGTCCCACCGCGACCTGGCGCCGGTGACCGTCGCGCCAGCCACCAGAGGACGGCCCAGGTCAGCAGGCCGTACACCAGGAAATGGATCGCGAGGTAGCCGCCGACCAGGACCCCGAGAAAATCGGCCGGGAACCACCACAGCAGCAGCGGCGTTGCCAGCGCGGGCAGCGCGGCGGCCGGGACCATGCGGCGCCAAGGCAGGGACGCGCCGAGCGCCGGTGCGCTGACCGTCGGCAGCAGCCGCGACAGGGGCCAGGCCAGCAGCACGACGCCGAGCAGGAGCAGCACGATGTAGGGCCCGCGGGCGTCCGCGTAGCCGCTGCCGCTGCGGCCATGGACGCGGTTCAACCAGTCGACCGCTGCCCGCATGCTCTGCTCGCTGTACAGGACGCCGACGTGTTCGACGCCTTCGGCAAACACCACCCGGCGCGCCGAACCGTCCTCGAACCGGCCGGCTGTCACGCCTTCCTCGGGCGAGTCCGTGACCTGGCCGAGTACGCGCAGCGCCTCCCGCTTCAGGAATCTCTCGAGGCCACCGACGATGACGAGCAGGTTGTCCGGCGAGGTGGCCGTGACGGCGGGCGAGAACATCGATACGGCAATCGTTGCCATGACCCGTTCGTCGCGCCCGGCATAGCGGACCATCACGTCCGAGGCCATCGAGTGGCCGAGCACCGCGAGCCCCTGGCCGGCTTCCGGGCGCCCGAGCGCGTAGTCGACGACCTGCTGCGTCTGGTCCAGCAGCATCCGTGTGGCGCCCTCGACCTCGGTCACGTCACCCCTCAAGGGTTCGAGGTTGCGGCCATGGCCGAGGAAATCGAAGGTCACCGCGAGGTAACCGTTCTTCGCCAGCGTCACCGCGAAAGGCTGCATCAACTGCTGCGAGCCCGCAAAGCCGTGTGCAATGACGACGACCGGCAACTGCGCGCCGGCGGCGCTTCCCGCTGCCCGAAACACGGCAAGCGGCGTCGGCCCGAGCCGGATCGTGTCCACGAGCACGCCGAAATTGGCTCTAGCGAGGCCGACGAGGCCGGTCACGCAAAGCGCCAGCGACAGCAGAACGGCCGCGCCTGTCGCGTACGTCAGCCGTTGACGTGGCGGTTCTTCATCCATGCGGTCGTGGTCACTCCCGGCCGCCAGGGGGCGGCGCCATCGGCTCGATGCCATGGGCCGGCCAGGCGGACAGGATTCCTGCCCGGTTGCGCGCTTCAGAGGCGGATTCTATACGGGTGTTCCGGCGCCCCGGGAGGACGCCAATCGAGACAGCGGCCCGGAGCCGGGCGGGCGCGCCGGCGCCGAACGCGGGGCGTGCAGGATGCGGGCCGGCCACGCACGGGCGTGGCCGGCCCGGCTCCGTCGCTCGAGCTTGACCTGCGACTGGCGCCTGCGTCAGAACGGTTTCAGTCGTCGTCCACGTCGACCAGGTTGCCGAACGCGTCGAAGTACAGTTCAACCCCGTTGCTCAGGGTGACCTCGTACTTGTACTCCTCGTCGTCGTCATCCTCGACCTCGACCAGCGTGATGGTCAGGCCGGGATAGTTGGCCGCGATGTATGCCAGGATGTTGTCGGGAAGCTGCGACGAATCGATGATCTGGTCATCGTCGGAACCCGACCACGAGTCGTCGTCGTCCGACCCGGAATCGTCGCCCGACCCCGACCACGAATCATCATCCGACCCGGAGTCGTCGTCATCGGTATCGATGTCGACGAGGTTGCCGAACTCGTCGAAGTACAACTCAAAGCCGTTGTTCAAATAGACCTCGTACTTGTACTCCTCGTCGTCGTCGTCCTCGACTTCGACCAGGGTGATGAACTGGCTGGGATAGTTTTCTTCGATGAACTCCCGGATGTTCTGAGGAAGATCCGACGGGTCGATGTACCGGTCGTCGTCAGAACCCGACCAGTAATCGTCGTCATACCACGCGTCGTCATCAGCGGACTGCTCGCGGAGCCTGACGCGGGTCGTCACATTGCCCAGCGTGTAGCTCGGACCGACGTTCACCAGCGCGTTGAACGCACGTGCACCTTCCTCTGTAAGCATGAATCGCTCCTGCTTCAGCAGCAGGAAGGCGCTGCCGGAACTCTCCCAGCCCAGTGCCGCGGCAGGGGCCGCAGTCGCGACGACCTGCCGGCCCTGCAGCCAGCCGTTGATCTCGACAACCGCCGACAGGGTTGGAATGCCGTCGATCGCGTCGAGGCGGAGGTTCGACAGGTTGACCCTTCCGGAATCAGCGCAGCGGATCGACAGCCCGCCGATGTGGGTCACTTCGGCGAGAATCGGCTTGTCGCTGTCGCGGCTGACGACACCGGTGTTGGCGCGGAGCTTGACCCGATCGCCCTTGACCAGGGAGGAACCGGGCTTGAACGCCCGAAGATCACAGCCCGCCAGCTGAGAGCTGACGTCGTCGCTGAGAAAGAGCGTCGTGTTGCCTTGCTTCACCTGGTCGACTGCCAGTGCCGGTGCGCTGGCCAGGCCGGCGATGGCGACACTCAATGCGATGCGCTTCATGCGATGCTCCCCAGAAAATACCCGAGCGTTTTACTCAGGATATTCTGTGCCGGATCGGTCACGCCGGAATACTCGAAATTACTGACGCCAGGCTTCGGTTTTCTCGGAACGTGTGCGCGAACCCGC
Organism: uncultured Enterobacteriaceae bacterium; assembly: GCA_964582825.1. Classification (GTDB taxonomy): domain Bacteria; phylum Pseudomonadota; class Gammaproteobacteria; order Pseudomonadales; family UBA5518; genus CAZOUC01. The sequence goes on from CAZOUC010000025.1 coordinate 7,133, forward strand.
GGCTCGGGGCGGGACAGCCGGTCCCATTCGCGTACCGGGACCGTTTCCCGGGTCAACGTGGCCCGAACGGGCGATTGCGCGAGTCTATAATCGCCGTCTCGATGCCCGCGAATCCAAAGGGCACCTGCGCAACACAGCCACTCACAAGCCGATTCGTCACCTGGAGGACCGAATGCGCCATTTCCTGCTGGGATTGCTCGCCGCTACTGCTCTGATCGCCATGAACGCCGAGGCCGAGAGGCCGGTAGAGGGCGCCGTCCAGACCGAGTTTTTCGACGAGATCTGGCGATCCGTGGAATTGTACGGTGACCGTCGTGGAGAGGCGCTGCCGTTTGTCAAGTTCCGCGGCCGCTATCACGGTCAGGCGTACTGGGCCGACGGCGACGAGGGCGACAACCGCGATTGGGAGAACCGTCGCATTCGGCTGGGACTGGACCTGGTCCTCACGGAAAAGCTCGAGTTCGCCTTCGATTTCAACATGGGGCGCGAAAGCGGCGACGACGTCATCGAGAACTTCGACTTCATCGCGCTGAACTATGCCTTCAACGAGAGCACGGCGCTGTCGGTCGGCAAACTGCGCCGCAATCCGCTGACGCGCGAAGACAGCATATCGTCGAACCGCATCCTGACCATCGAGCGGTCCCTGCTCTCGTCACGGTTCTTCGTCGACAACGTCGGCGGCGTGTTTGTGGTCCACCAGGAGGGACCCTGGGCCTTTGGCGGGGGCATCCTGTCCGGCAGCGCAGAGGACGACCTGCGGCTGCCGACGCTCGACGGCGCCGCCATGTTCAAGGGCAACATCGCCAAACAGGTATCGCCGATCACCGAGATCCGGTTGGACTACCTGTACAACCCCGGCGACCGGGACAACAACGAGGTCGAGCCCTACCGCCACGTGGTGTCACTGAACTCGTACACGCGCGCGGGCCGCTGGGGCCTGATCACGGACCTGATCTACGCGGACGCCCTGCCCGAAGCGCGCGGCGACCTGTTCGGCCTGGTGCTGCTGCCGCATTACATGCTGACCGAACGCCTGCAGCTGGTCGGTCGCTACACCTGGTCGGGATCGGGCGCGGACGACGGCATCCGCCTGCTCAACCGCTACGAGCGGCGCTCGGTTCCCGCCGGCTTCGAGTTCGGCGACCGGCACCAGGCGCTGTACGCGGGACTGAACTACTACTTCTACGGCCACAAGCTCAAGCTGATGTCGGGCATCGAGTACACCGACTTCGAGAGCGTGAGCGGCAGCACCTCGGTGCTGACCGGCAATGCGGCACTGCGGTTCTACTTCTGAGCGCGGCTTGCCGATCGGCTCAAGCGCCCTCCCGCAGCAGCGCCAGCGAGGCCTGCGGATTCATCAGGCGGATCCGGCGCTCCCCGAGATCGACCAGGTCGCCGCCCTCGATCAGCAGGCGCCGCAGCTCGGCCGTACTGAGGTCAGGGCGCAGCGCCAGCAGCTTGCCGGCGAGGTTCAGCACCTGCGGTGAGGACATCGAGGTGCCGTTGTAGGTGATGCGTTCACCGCCGGGCACGTAACTTTCGACCTCGAAGCCATTGGCGTACAGCTCGACCTTGCCGAGACTGGTGAAACTGGTCTCGCGCCCTTCCTCGTCGACCGCACCGACCGTGATGACGTTCGGCAGGTCGTAGCTGCTCGGGTAGAACTCGTCGAAGTTGACGTCGTTGTCCGAGTTGCCGGCGGCGGCGATGAACAGGATGTCGGGCGCGTCGACGATCGCCTGGCGGAAGGCCTCGTCGCCGATCGTGTAGATCTCCCGCGCCAGTGCCTTGCGCTCCTCGGGCGTGCCGCCGGCGTTGTTGGCTTCGAGCGCGGCCTCGATACCGCGCAGGGAGCCGCCCCAGCTCATGTTGACCGCGCGGACACCGGCCGCCTTGAAGTACTCGATCGACTCGCGCAGCATCGTGGCGTCCTTGTGCGCCTGCTCGACGGTCGGCTCTTCCGGAATGATCGTGTACCCGAAGGTCAGGCGCGCGACCAGCAGGCGCGCGAAGGGGTTGTCTTCGAGGGCGATACCGGCCACGTGGGTGCCGTGCGAGTAGTTTCCGTATAGGCTCAGCGACTCGATGAACTGCTTGACCTCCGCCTGTTCGAGCGCCGCCATCCGCCGTCGCACTTCGGCCGCTTCCTCGCTGTCGACGGCAAAGCCGATGTCGGCCAGGCCCTTGGCCTGGCGCCGCAGCGTGGCCTCGTCCCCGGGGAACTTGCCGATCGGGTACAGCAGCGCGGTTTCCTTGTCCGCGTACAGGGAATACGCGATACCGTGCACGTCGTCGACGAACCCGTTGCCGTCGTCGTCGACACCATTGCCGGCGATCTCTTTCTCGTTGCGCCAAAGCTGCCCGGTCTGTTCGAAAATCGGCGTGTCGACGCCGGAATCCCAGACCGCGATCGTCACTGGCTGGGCGTCCGCGTCCGGCGACAGTGCGACCTTGCGGTCCTGCCAGATGTCGACCTTTTCCCGTCGGTTGGCCTCGATCAGCGCGCTGTAGACCTCACGCACCATCGCCGCGTTGTCGAGGTACCAGTCCATCGTGAAGCTGGTGCCGACCAGGCGTGAGGCGATGTCGAAACTCATCTCGCCACCGGACTTCTCCAGCACCGGTTCGACGCCCGATTCGATGCTGCCGAGCACCAGCGCCTCGCTGAGAATTTCGGTCCGGCCCCGCGCGCTCTTGATGTTGTCGCCGACCAGTTCCCAGGGCAGCGCGGCGACCCGTTCGGTGAGCCAGCGTCGCGCCTCCGCCTGCTTGTCCTCGGCATCGCTGAGCTGGGCACGGGCGATCGCCTCGGCGATCAGGCCCATGGTCAGGCGATTGGCCTCCTTGCTCTCCAGCGCACGGCGCTTTTCCAGCAGGTCCAGGTAGTCCTGCCAGCGCCCTTCGAGCAGCGCCACGGAACCCAGGTCGCCGTACAGGTCCTGCAGGGTGTTGTCGTCGCGGATGTCGTAGCGGGCCAGGTCTGCCTCGATGTCCTCGCGCAGCTGGTTTGCCAGCGCCAGCAGCGCCGCGCGGTTTTCCGCGTCGTACAGCGCCGTCGCCGGGACGTCGAGCCGGTAGACGTGTCGCGGCAGGTCGTCCTTGCGAGTGATGGCGATCTTCTCGGTTTCCCCGGCCGCGGGTTCAACCGCGGCCTCCGGTTGCGGGTCCGGCTGCCGGTTGCAAGCCGACAGCAAGATGGCGACGGCGATCAAGGCGCAAGCGAGACGAGTCATGTGGCGTTCCATGTCAAGCGAATGAAGTGCCGCAAAGCGTACCGGAAGCGGCTTTCGCTGCCCAGCGCCGGCAGCCCGGTCACTCGTAGCGGAACACCCGCACGGCACCGACGCCGAGCAGCAGGGCCGCCACGACGAGCGCGGCGAGCTGTGGCAGCACCGAGGCCGGGCCGGCACCGAAGGACATCAAGGAGTGCAGCGCCGTCATGGTCCAGCCGGTCGGCAGCCAGCCGGCCAGGGCCTGCATCCAGGCCGGTGCGATCTCGATCGGCCACCAGCAGCCGCCGAGTCCCGCCAGCAGCAGCGAGGACAGCACGCCGAAACCGATGACCTGGCGCTCACTGCGCGCCAGACTGCCGAGCAACAGGGCCAGGGAGGTGCACAGGCCGGCCCAGACCGCCAGCAGCAGTAGGATCATCGGCAGGTCGGGTGCCCAGGCGATGTCGAACAGCAGGCTGCCGACGACCATGCCGATTCCGATCTGGCACAGGGCCAGCGCCATCTTGCCCAGCCACTTGCCGAAGACGATGTCCTCGCGCCGGAATGGCGCCGACGCCAGGCGTCGGAGCAGGCCACGTCGGCGCTCGATGAGCAGGTCCACGGCGCCACCGGTGAGCAGCAGCAGCAGCGTAAACATCACCACCATGCCCGGCACCGCCTGCTGGAATCCACGCGGCGGCTCGCGGCGCTCGCCGGCCGATCGTACGTCGAGACCGAGGCTGCGCGGCAGCGCGTTCAGGGCCGCCAGGCCAGCGGCGCTGAACCCCGGCTCGAGCTGTTCGCTGGCGATCACGTCGGCCAGGGTCGTGTACAGGGCGCGCTGCACGCGCACCTCGTCGAACTGGCCTGCCAGCTCGTCGCGGCAGCTCGAATAGCGCAGCGTCTGCGCCTCGCCACGCTGGATCGCCGCCGTCAGGCCGGCCGGCACGCTCAACTGTCTGCAGTAGGCGTCCCAGCCGAGGTCCGCCGGACCGCCGGACAGCGGCGTGCCGGGATCGGCGCTGTCGTACAGCACGACGTTGAATCCGGCTTCGTCCAGGCGCAGCAGCAGCTGGTCGACGAGGAAGCCGGCGTCCGCCGGACGCTGCACGGCGATTTTCTCGCGCGACGGCGCCACGCTGGCCCCGCCGGTGGCGACGCCGATGAAGTAGAAGAACAGCGGCGGCATCAGCAGCAGCCACATCAGGGTGGTCCGATCACGCAGCGTGTAGGCCAGGTCCTTGCGCGCGATGAACAGGGCCTTGTCGAGCGCGATCACCTCAGGCTCTCCCGGCGAAGCGGCCGATGCGCCAGGCGCACAGGCCCCAGAGCACGCCCAGCATCATCAGCGCGACCGGCAGACCGCCGAGCAGCGCCTGCAGGCCCCCGTCGTAGACCAGGTAACTCTTGAGGCGTTCGAGCAGGTAGCCGTTGGGCACCCAGCGGCCGATTGCCGCGAGCCAGTCCGGCAGGGTCTCGAAGGGAAAGAAGGCACCACCGATCATCAGCAGCGGGAACAGCAGCAGGCTGGTCAGCAGGCTGCCCGAGCGCTGCGTCGGTGCCAGCAGCTGCAGCAGAGCCATCAACCCGGCCATGACCAGCCCGGACAGGGTCAGCCAGAGCAGCGCCGGCAGCCACAACGCGAAACTCAGGTCGAGGTACAGGAAACCCAGTGCCGTGATCAGGCCGGACAGCAGCGCCATGATCGCCGCGGCAGCGAGCATCTTGCCGCCGAGCAGGTCGATCGGAGTCAGCGGTGAGACGATGACCCGACGCAGGGTGCCCTGGTCGCGCTCCTTCCAGTACCCGTCGCTCAGGCTCTGAGCGGCCAGCAGCATGCCCATGAAGACGATGCCGGGAAAGAACACCATGCCGAAGCTGACCGACGTCCCGTCGTCCCCGGCTTCCGGCTCTGGCCCGGCCAGCTGCAGCGCCAGCGGGTCGAGGTAGGGCACAGCGGTTTCGATCCGCTCGTTGATGGCGATGCTGACGGCGGCGATCCCGGCATCGTCGAACGGACCGCTGGCGTCCGCCTCCATCGCGTCGATGCGCCCGCGAATCTGCCGGATCTCGTCGCCGAATACGCGGTGCAGGTAGAACACGCCGTCGGCCGCGACGCGCAGGAACTCCTCGACGATCGCCGGCAGTATCTGCTGGGCCGGGTTGGTGGTCAGCGCCAGTGTCGTCGGCCGTTCGTCGACCACCGCCGCGCCGAAGCCGTCCGGGATCACCAGCAGGGCCGAGGCCTCGCCGGAGGCGATCGCCGCCTCGCCCTCTGCCCGCTCCATGACCCGGGTCTGGATCAGTTCTCCGTCCCCGGCGCGATCCATCGCTGCAAGCAGGCCCCGCGACAGTAAGCTGTCGTCCTCGTCGACCACCAGAAGCGTGGCCGTGGGCTGCGGCGCGCCGCCGCCGGACACACCGATGATCATGCCGCCGACCGCCAGCGGCATCAGCAGGTAGATCATCATCGCCGCGTAGTCGCGCAGGCTGGTGCGAAGCTCGCGTCGCGCGCAGTGCAGCAGGCCCCCGGTCACTGGCGCAGCTCCTTGCCGGTCAGGCGCAGGAACAGGGATTCCAGGCTCGGCCGCGCCAGCGTCGTTTCTTGAATCTCCGAATTGGCGGCCGTTACCGCCGCCAGCAGTTCAGCGAGCCGGCGGCTGGCCTGTGTCGCCGCGATCTGCAGGGCGGCGGGCTCGACCTGCAGGACCTCGACGCCGTCGAGGGCGGCCAGCGAGGATTGCACCGCCTCGACGTCGAAGCGGCCGCTGAGCCTGAGCAGATCCCGCTCGCCCATCATCGCGCGCAGGTGATCCATGTCGCCCTGCGCGATCAGGCGACCGTGGTCGATGATCGCCAGTTCGTCACACAGCGCCTGCGCCTCTTCCATGTAGTGGGTGGTGTAGAGCACGCAGGCGCCGCGCCCGACCTGCGCGCGCACCAGGTCGAGCAGGCGTTCGCGCGACTGCGGGTCGACGCCGACGGTGGGTTCATCCAGCAGGATCACGTCCGGCTCG
>CAZOUC010000026.1:0-5566 GCA_964582825.1 uncultured Enterobacteriaceae bacterium
AGTATCATTCAGACCCGCGCCCGCAAAATCCAGAGGGTGCTGACCGGACGCTTACGAACCAGCAGCCGGGCGCAGCCCGGCCACCGGTGGTGAGAGTAGGGCGGAGGCGGAACGAGCCGAAGCCAACTGTTTGGCTTCGGCCCGCCGGAGCGACGCGAGCTCTGCGAGCGGCTGGCTCTCGCGTAGCGAGAGGCCCTGCGGTCGTTGCTGGATCCCCGCCTTCGCGGGGATGACGGGGGTGAAGGTTGCCGGGTCGTCCTTTGCGGGGATGATGGGGGTGAGGGTTGCTGGATCCCCGCCTTCGCGGGGATGACGGGGGTGAAGGTCGCCGGATCGTCCTTTGTGGGGATGACGGGGGTGAAGGTTGCCGGATCGTCCTTTGCGGGGATGACGGGGGTGAAGGTTGCCGGATCGGCGTTCGCGGGGATGACGCGGGTGGAGGTCACCGGATCGTCCTTCACGGGGATGACGGGGGAGAGGAACGCGCCGGGGAGGCTGGCCGAGCGGTTTGGCAACGCGATTGTAGGCAAGAATTCATTCTTGCAACGATGCGCAACGCGCATCGCCCAAGGATGAAGCCTCGGCTGCCGCGACTTCTCGTGCGAGCCCGCTGGCCGTGTTAATGGAGGCGCCCGTCGCTCCTGGTTTGGCAGATAATGTCGGCACATCGGCATCAAGGAGATCCCATGAGCTACGTACTCATCCACAACCCCGGCTGCGGTTCATCGAAAAAGGGCCTGGCTCTGCTGCAGGAAAACGGCATCGAGCCTGAAGTACGCAAGTACATGAACCAGTCGGAACGGCTCTCGGAACAAGAACTGCGCGACATTGCCCGCAAGATGGGTAACGTCAGCCCGCGGGAGTTTCTGCGCGCCAAGGACGCCGAAAAGGCCGGCATTGGCGAAGACATCTCCGACGACGAGCTGTTCGCCGCGATGGCCGAGAACCCGCGGCTCATTCAACGTCCGATCGGCATCAACGGCCGGAAGGCCGTGCTCGGTCGTCCGAACGAGCGGTTGCTGGACATCGCCTGATCGGGCGAAACGGACCGATCCCTGCTTCCGGCCAGTCCCCCGGGGCTATCCCGATCCGAATCTCAGCCACAGGAAGCGGCTCGCGATCGTGCATGCCATGCACGGAAGCGCGGTGGGCGCGAACCAGCTCCATGCCGTCTCTCCCACGAAAGACCAATTGGTACCCGCCGCGCCGTGGAAGATGCCGTCCGGGTTCTCGATCCAGGCGCTGGTGGCCATGATCACGCTCAGCGTTGCCGCGATACCGAGCCCGGCGAGCGCGCCCAGCATCCAGGGCATGACTTTCGAGCCGGAATGCATCGCGAGGTCAGAGCGTCACGCGCAGGGCATTGATCGCGAGCACCAGCAGGCACAGCGTTGACAGGGCGAACAGGGAGAACCGCACCGCGACCCGGTTGACCGTGACCTGTACCAGGCTGTGCAGGATACGTAGGATCACGTACGCCCAGGCGAGTCCCACGTTGAGCGTCGTACCGGCCTGCGACAGGGCGAGGATGAACACGGTGGCGTAGAAGATCGTGGGCTGTTCCATCAGGTGCATGTGGTTGTGCGCCTTCCAGTTCACCTTGTCGGGAATGACGCCCTCGAGGTTCTGGCCGCGTGCGCCGACCGCCGTCGACAGGTCGACGCCGGCCTTCTTCATGGCCGGCAGGCGCGTGGCCCCCATCCAGCCCAGAATCACCAGGGACCAGAACACGAGGACTGCGGCAGGTGCGAGGATATTGGCGTTCATCGATGCTGACTCCGAGGCGACTGGGGCGCGCCAATACTAGCAGGACTCGTCTGCTGCGGGTGTACGGGCAGCGGGTCTTGAGGCTGCCCAGTCGGCACGATGCCGCGACTTCGTGGTGAACGCGTAACAAGTAACTGTGACCGGAGGCCCCCAAGCGCGGCGCATCCCGTACAATGAGCGGCTAATTCGAACAGCGCTGAGCGGCCAGCAACGTGTCGACCAACCCGCAATACCTGCAGCTCGCGCTGTACCGGGGTATTGCCGACCTGAAGTCCGAGGCGTCGCGCAACTACCTCGGCATCGCCTGGTGGTTTCTCGAGCCCATTCTGTACACGATCGTGTTCTACTTCGTGTTCGCGGTCGGATTTCGGGCCGGCGGTGAAGACCGGGTGGCGTTCCTGCTGTGTGGCCTGACGGTGTGGAAATGGCTCGACAGCAGCGTGCGCAATGCCAGCATGTCGATCTTCGTCTCGTCGGGTCTGATCGGCCAGGTGTATTTCCCCAAGTACATTCTGCCGGTCAGCGTGGTGCTGTCGAACGCGTTCAAGTTCCTGATCATCCTGACGATCCTGTGTATCTACCTGTTCTGGCAGGGCTATCCGCCGTCGGCTGAATGGCTGTGGCTGCCATTCCTGTTGCTGGCGACCCTGCTGCTGATCCTCGCGATGTCGCTGCTCAGCGCCGCCCTGGTACCGCTGCTGCCCGACCTGAAGTTCGTGATCAACTACGGCATGACGATGCTGTTCTTCATGTCGGGAATCTTCTTCGACATCCACGCGATGGCCCCGGAGCTGCAGGAGATCCTCGTGTTCAACCCGATCGTGTCGATCGTGGACGGGTTTCGCGCCGTGCTCGTGCTCGGCCAGGCACCGAACCTGGCGGCGTTGACGATCATCGGGCTGCTGGCGGCGCTGGTGGCGGGCTTCGCCCTGCGCATGTTGGCGGCCTACGATCGCGTCTACCCCAAGCTGGTGCGCTGACCATGGAAGCGATCGAGAATTGCCTGATGCGCTTGGAGAACGTCGGTGTGCGCTACGGCGGCATCTGGCGGCGTGCCGAGGAGTTCTGGGCACTCGAAGACGTGAGCTTCGACGTGCGACGCGGCGAGACGCTCGGCGTCATCGGCAGCAACGGGGCCGGCAAGAGCACCCTGATGCGCCTGCTGGCGGACATCATGCGACCGGACCGCGGCCGCATCGAACGCGGTCGCTGCACCGCCCAACTGCTGTCGCTGCAGGTGGGTTTCGCGCCGACCCTGACCGGTCGGGAGAACATCATTCTCGGCGGCATGCTGCTCGGCATGCGCCGGCGCCAGGTGCTGGCGGTCATCGACGAGATCATCGAGTTCGCCGAGCTCGGTGACTTCATCGACCGGCCGTTCGGCACCTATTCCTCGGGTATGAAGGCGCGCCTGGGCTTTGCCGTGGCGCACAAGGCGCAGCCGGACGTGCTGCTGATCGATGAAGTGCTCGGCGTCGGCGACCGGCGCTTTCGTGACAAGACCCGCCAGGTCATGATCGACCGCATCAACTCGGAGCAGACCGTGGTCATCGTCTCGCACAACGAGGAGACGCTGCGTCAGCATTGCGATCGCCTGGTCTGGCTGCACGAAGGGGTGAGCCAGCGGGTCGGTTCCGTCGACGAGGTGCTGGCCGAGTACGGCAGCGCCAGTGCAAACGGGCCGCGGCCGGCGGTGACGCGCATTGCCTGACGGGGCCTCCACCGGCGCGCGTTCCGGCTGGCGCCTGCGCCTGCGGTTTCGTTACGAGCGTCTGCGCGGCTTGCAGCGGCGCGCCTGGCGCAGCCTGCGTATTCGCGGCCTGCGCGGAACCTGGCGGCGGTTTCTGAAGGAGTTCGATCCGCCGGCGCCGAATGCCGGGCAGGCGCTGGAGCTGATCTCCGAAGTCGACCCGTCGCAGCTGGTACTGCCTGCCCAGGACGCGGCTCCGCGCGTCTCGATCGTCGTTCCTGCGCACGACCAGTGCGACCACACCCTGCGCTGTCTCGCCTCGATCGCGCGCCAGGGAGCCGAGGTGGACTACGAGGTGATCCTGGTCGACGACGCGTCGACCGACGACACGCCCCGATTGGCGTCGGCCGTCACCGGTTTGAGATACCTGCGCCTCGACCGCAACGTCGGCTTCGTCGGCGCCTGCAACGCCGCGGCGGCAACGGCACGCGGTGAGTTTCTCGTGTTCCTGAACAACGACACCCAGGTGCAGAGTGGCTGGCTCGATGCCCTGCTGCGGACCTTCGACGAGCACGCGCGGGTCGGCGTCGCCGGAGCGAAACTCGTGTATCCGGACGGTCGCCTTCAGGAGGCCGGGGCGATCCTGTTCCGGGACGCCACGGCCTGGAATTACGGCCGCTTCGATGACCCGGCGGAACCGCGATTCAACTTCGTCCGCGAAGTGGATTACGTCTCCGGCGCGGCACTGGCGATCCGGCGCGAGCTGTTCGAGGAACTCGGCGGCTTCGACGAGCGCTACGCGCCGGCCTACTACGAGGACACCGACCTCGCCATGAAAGTCCGCAGCCGCGGTCTGCGCGTGCTGTATCAGCCCGCGTCGGTCGTCGTGCACGTCGAGGGGGCGACGGCGGGGCGCGACCCGGACGCCGGCGTCAAACGCCACCAGGAAATCAATCGCCAGGGGTTTCGGGACCGCTGGCACGCGGAGCTGGCCGACTTCCCGAAGCCGGATACGGCGATCGACGTCCTGGCGCGCGGGCGGGCTCGGCACCGCGTTCTGGTGATCGACGATTACACGCCGGAGCCGGACCAGGATTCCGGGTCGGTGCGCCTGGTAAACCTGCTGCGCCTGCTGCTCGAGGACGGCTGCGCGGTCACTTTCCTGCCGGACAACCTGGCCTGGATGCCGGGATACTCCGACGCCCTGCAGCAGCTCGGGGTCGAGGTGCTCTGGCAACGATACGTACCCGAGCCGGTCGACTGGCTGGCCGCGCGGGGCGCCGAGTTCGATCGCGTGATCGTCTGTCGCCACTACGTGCTGGCCAATTACCTGGACGTGCTGCGCTGCCACGCGCCCCGGGCCCGGCTGGTTTTCGACACGGTGGACCTGCACCACCTGCGGGAGTCGCGGGCCGCGGCGCTGCAGGGCAGTGAGGCCTTGCAGCGGGCGGCGGACCGGACCCGGCAGGCGGAACTGCGGCTGATGCAGCGCGTCGACCTGACCCTGGTCGTCAGCGAGCACGAACGCGAGCTGCTGGCGCGTGAACTGCCGCAAGCGCGCATCGCGGTCGTATCCAACATTCACGAACCGGTGGACGAGGTTCCGGGTGTCGACGAGCGGCGCGGCTTGCTGTTCGTCGGCGGTTTTCGCCACCCGCCCAATGTCGACGGCATCCGCTGGTTCGTCGACGACGTGTGGCCGAAGGTTCGGGCGCAGCTCCCGGACGTCGAGCTGCACGTCGTCGGCAGCAAGGCGCCGCCGGAGCTGGTGGCGGCTCTCGAGGCCGTGCCCGGCCTGGTGTTCCACGGCTTCGTCGCCGATCTTGCGCCACTGCTGCAGGGCTGCCGCCTGGCCGTGGCGCCGTTGCGCTTCGGCGCCGGGGTCAAGGGCAAGGTCAACCAGAGCATGGCTTACGGTCTGCCGGTGATCGCGACCCCGGTGGCTGCGGAAGGCGCCCACCTGCTCGCGGACAGGGACGTGCTGATCGGCGACGACGCCGAGTCCTTCGCCGCGGCGGTGCTGCGCGGCTACCGCGACACCGAACTCTGGCAGCGCCTGTCCGCGGCCGGACGGGCTGTGCCCCAAACCCTCCGCGTCGATGGCGGCAT
>CAZOUC010000026.1:5576-13189 GCA_964582825.1 uncultured Enterobacteriaceae bacterium
GTCCGTCTGCGTGATGACCTTCTGCGGCCATCGCGACTGGCTGCAACGCACCCTGCGCTCGCTCGCCGAGGCGGTGCGGGCAGCGCGCGCCGCCGGGCTGCTCGACGGCGCCGTGCTTGACCTCGTCGACAACGGCGCCGGGGAAGCGCCGGTCGGACCGGTAGAGGCCCTCCTCGATGCCGGCCAGCGGGGATTGTTCGATCGCTGCACCGTGCAGTCGATGAACCGGAACCTCGGCTTCGGCGCCGCCCACAATCGCGCGATCCGCAGCGCCGACAGCGCGCTGCACCTGGTCCTGAACCCGGACGTCGAGCTGGACCGGGAGTCCCTGACCCTGGCGCTGGAAGCGCTGCGCCGCGAACCGGACCTCGTCGCGGTCGTGCCTTTCGCCGTCGACGAGCAGGGTCGTCCCGGACACCTCTGCAAGCGCTACCCGACGGTGCTCGACCTGGCCTTGCGGGGCTTCGCGCCGTTCTGGCTCCGCCGGCGCTTTGCCGCGCGGCTCGCCGCCTACGAGATGCACGACCTGGCGCGCGATCCGGAACTGCGCCGCAGCGTGCCACTGGCCAGTGGCTGCTGCCTGCTGGCGCGTACCGCTGCGCTGCAGCGCGTCGGCGGATTCGACGAGGGCTACTTTCTGTATTTCGAAGACTACGACCTGTCGCTGCGCCTGCGCGCTCACGGTCGGATCGCCTACCTGCCGCAGATGCGCATCGTCCACGCCGGCGGTGGCGCGGCGCGCAAGGGCGGACGCCACCTGCGCCTGTTCCTGCGCTCGGCCTGGCGTTTCTTCGGCCGGCACGGCTGGCGCTGGTGGCGGCCTCGGCAGATATGAGACGATGAGCGCCGGGTTTTCGGGGCCGAAACGAACCAGATGAGCGCTGCGTCAAGACGGGCCTACCTTGCAGCCCTGGGTATTCCGGTGTGGGTTTCGCGCGGGCGTCCGCGGGTGCCCGCCGCGCCGGTCACCGGTTCCGGCCGAGCGGCACGGTCCGGCGCGGATTCCTTGCGCGCCCTGCTCGCTGGAGAGCCCGCTGCGCAGCCCGTTGCCGCAACCGGACACGCGGCGGCGGAGTCGACACCCGAACCGGGTCTTGCCCGCCAGGACTGGGTCCTGCTGCGCCTCGACGCCAGCGTGCTGATTGCCGATGCCAGCAGTGCGATCCCGGCGGCCGCGCAGCGCGAGTTTTTTGCCAATCTGCGCTTCGCGATCAGCGGGGAACGCCGCGCCGATCCGCCCGAACCGTTCTGCTGGCCCCCGGCCCCCGGCGTGGCCGCCGACGGCGAGTCACTGGCGCAGGCACTGCGGGGCAAGTTTCGCGCGCTCGGTGCCGAGCCTGCCGTCCTGCACCTGCTCGGAGCCGGGGTCGTCGCGGTTCTGGAACCGCTGCTGCCGCGCCTGGTGCCGGACTGCCGGATCGAACGGCACCCGGACCTGGCTACTGTAATGCACGACGCCGACGCGAAGCGGGCGCTGTGGCGGGCCCTGCGCCGTGCTGCCTGACAGCACGGCGATCCGCGTGCGGGACGCCGACAACGGCGACCTGGCTTTCATCGTGGACCTGGACCGTGAGATCGAGGTCAAGCCCTGGGGAAGTGCCGCGTTCCACGCCAGCCTCGATGCGCCCTACCGGGTCCGCGTGGCCGAGTACGACGCCCAGCGCGCGGCTTTTCTCGTCGCGCGCCTGACCGTCGACGAGGCAGAACTGTTGCGCATCGCCGTGCTGCCGCGCTGGCGCCGTCGCGGCGTGGCGCGCGCCCTGCTGCGGGGACTCATCGCGGAACTCCGCCGGGAGCGAATCCGGGCCTGCCACCTCGAGGTGCGCGTCAGCAATACCGCGGCGATCGCCTGCTATCGGCAGTTCGGCTTTCAGGACGTGGGCCTGCGGGCCGATTACTACCGCACCGCCGGGGGCCAGGAGGACGCGCTGCTGATGTGCCTGGACCTGGCGCCGTCAGACCCACCGGAACAGGAGTGAGAGGATGTCCTCGGTAACCGTGCAGACCGATTGGTGGACCCTGGAGCTGCCCGAAGAGTGGCGTGCGCAGCAGGAGGACGACGCGGTGCTGATCCACGACGAGGACGAGGTCAGCTGGATCGAGCTGTCGACCCTGGAGCGCGAATCCGGTGACGTCGACGCGGCGGACCTGGCGGGCCTGACCGGCGAACTGCGCGATCGCGGCCTGGCAGCGAGGCCCGCGTCGTTCGGCCCCTGGAGCGGCGAACAGTACCTCTACCGAGAGGACGACGAGGCGATTCGCGAATGGTACCTGTACGCCGGCCCGTTGCTGGTGTTCGTGACGCACAGTTGCCACGTCGATCACGCCGGCATGGACGACAGTGCGGTCGACGAGATCCTCGCTACCCTCGAACCGGTACGCGCCTCCTGATCCGCTGCACATTATTCGGTCAATCTGTACGTAAATTGTCCGAAAACCGACGGCCGCAACGCGCAGCAGCGTGAATATTGGGCCGGATGGACCCCCGCGAGCGTAGCCAGCCACTGGCAGGCAATTGTCTTCGTGCCGGATAGGGCGCAGACTGTGGTCTCAGCCGGGTGAACGAGGTGGCGCCCGTCGCATGGAAACACCTTGCTTTGCCCGCGGTCTAACCGTGGCAGGAGGTGCTGTACATGTCGATCTTTTCCCACTACCAGGAACGCTACAAGGCTGCACTCGAGGAGGAGTACAGCCTGCAGGAGTACCTGGAGCTCTGTAAGAGCGACCCGTCCGTGTACGCGACCGCGGCCGAGCGGCTGCTGCTCGCGATCGGCGAACCGGAACACATCGACACGTCCAAGGACCCGCGCCTGTCGCGCATCTTCTCCAACAAGGTCATCAAGCGCTACGAGGCATTCAGCGATTTCTTCGGCCTCGAGGAGTGCATCGAACACATCGTCAGCTTCTTTCGCCACGCCGCACAGGGCCTCGAGGAGAAGAAACAGATTCTGTACCTGCTCGGTCCGGTCGGCGGCGGCAAGTCCTCGATCGCCGAGAAGCTCAAGAAGCTGATGGAGCAGCAGCCGATCTACTGCCTGAAGGGCTCGCCGGTGTTCGAGTCGCCACTGGGCCTGTTCGACCTGCAGGAGGACGGTCGCATCCTCGAAGAGGAGTACGGCATACCCAACCGCTACCTCAACTGCATCATGTCGCCGTGGGCGATGAAGCGGCTCCACGAGTTCGGTGGCGATGTGTCGCAGTTCCGCGTCGTCAAGCTGTGGCCGTCGGTGCTCGACCAGATCGGTGTCGCCAAGACCGAGCCCGGTGACGAGAACAACCAGGACATCTCGACCCTGGTCGGCAAGGTCGATATCCGCAAGCTCGAGGAGTACCCGCAGCACGACCCCGATGCGTACAGCTACTCAGGAGCCCTGTGCCGCGCCAACCAGGGCCTGATGGAGTTCGTCGAGATGTTCAAGGCGCCGATCAAGGTGCTGCACCCGCTGCTGACGGCGACCCAGGAGGGCAACTACAACGCGACCGAAGGCATCGGCGCGCTGCCCTACGACGGCGTGATCCTGGCGCACTCGAACGAGTCCGAGTGGCAGACCTTCAAGAACAACAAGAACAACGAGGCGTTCATCGACCGGGTGTACATCGTCAAGGTTCCGTACTGCCTGCGCGTGACCGAGGAGATCCAGATCTACGAGAAGCTGCTGGAGCGGAGCTCGCTGGCCGAAGCGCCCTGCGCGCCGGACACGCTCAAGATGCTCGCGCAGTTCGCGGTACTCAGCCGCCTGAAGGAGCCGGACAATTCCAGCATTTACTCGAAGATGCGTGTCTACGATGGCGAGAGCCTGAAGGACCGCGACCCGCAGGCGCGCTCGATCCAGGAGTACCGGGACGCCGCCGGCGTCGACGAGGGCATGACCGGCCTGTCCACGCGCTTCGCCTTCAAGGTGATTTCGAAAGTCTTCAACTTCGATCCGACCGAGGTGGCCGCCAACCCGGTGCACCTGCTGTACATCCTCGAAAAGCAGATCGAGCAGGAGCAGTTCCCGCAGGATACCTACGACCGCTACCTGACCTTCATCAAGGAGTTCATGGCGCCGAACTATGTCGAGTTCATCGGCAAGGAAATCCAGACGGCCTACCTCGAGAGCTACTCCGAGTACGGCCAGAACCTGTTCGACCGCTACGTGACCTATGCCGACTTCTGGGTGCAGGACCAGGAGTACCGCGATCCGGAAACCGGCGAGATACTCGATCGCAAGGCGCTGAACGACGAACTCGAGAAGATCGAGAAGCCCGCCGGCATCAGCAACCCCAAGGACTTCCGTTCCGAGATCGTCAACTTCGTGCTGCGCGCGCGGGCCAACAACGCCGGACGCAATCCGAAGTGGACCAGCTACGAGAAGCTGCGCACCGTGATCGAGAAGAAGATGTTCGCCAGCACCGAAGACCTGCTGCCGGTGATCTCCTTCAACGCCAAGGCCTCGGCCGAGGACCGGCAGAAGCACGACGACTTCGTCAAGCGCATGGTCGAACGCGGTTACACCGAAAAGCAGGTCCGCCTGCTGTCCGAGTGGTACCTGCGCGTTCGTAAGTCGATGTAAGCATGGCGCATCTGATCGATCGACGGCTCAATGCGAAGAACAAGAGCGCGGTAAACCGGCAGCGGTTCCTGCAGCGCCACCGCGGGCAGATCCGCAAGGCGCTGGAGAAGAACCTGCGCGACCGCAGTATCGAGGACACCGAGAGCGGCGAGCGCATCCGCATCCCGGCCCGCAATACCAAGGAGCCCACGCTGCACCACGGCCAGGGCGGCCGCTTCACGCACGTCCTCGCGGGCAACCGCGAGTTCGTCGTCGGCGATCGTTTCCCGCGGCCCGAGGGTGGCGGTGGCGCCGGCCAGGGTGAGGGCAGCCCGGACGGCGAGGGCATGGACGATTTCGTGTTCGAGATCAGCCAGCAGGAATTTCTCGACCTGCTGTTCGAGGACATGGCGCTGCCCAACCTCACCAAGCGCCAGCTCGCCGGCCAGGAGGCGTTCGAGTCGCGGCGCGCGGGTTACGCGGTCACCGGAACGCCGAGCAACATCGACATCCGCCGCTCGATGCGCAGCGCGAGCTCGCGGCGCATCGCGCTGACCGCCGGCCTGCGGCGCCAGATCCGCGAGCTCACCGCCGAGCTCGAGGCGCTCGGCGACGCGCAGGACGAGGTCAGCGATCGTGCACGCGCGGAGATCGAGGAGCGCATCGCCAAGTTGCGCCGGCGCGTCGACGCGATTCCGTTCATCGACGAGTTCGACATCCGCTACCGACGCCATGAGAAAGTGCCGATCCCGCGCTCGCGGGCGGTGATGTTCTGCCTGATGGACGTGTCCGGGTCGATGGACCAGGACACCAAGGCCCTGGCCAAGCGCTTCTTCGCCCTGCTGTACCTGTTCCTGTCGCGCAACTACGACAAGGTCGAGGTGGTGTTCGTCCGTCACCACACCAGCGCCAAGGAGGTCGACGAACAGGAATTCTTCTACTCCCGGGAAACCGGCGGCACCGTGGTGTCCAGCGCACTGGACCTGACGCGCAAGATCATCGAGGCGCGCTATCCACTGTCGGAGTGGAACATCTACGTGGCGCAGGCCTCCGACGGCGACAACTGGCTCGAGGACAACGCCCGCTGCGCCGAGCTGCTCGGCAAGTTGCTGCCGGTGCTGCAGTACTACTCCTACGTGGAAATCAGCCAGCAGGGCGAACGCCCGCTGTGGCAGACCTATCAGCGCGTCCAGGACGCGAACCCCGAGGTGTTCGCGATGCGCCAGATCCAGGGGCCGGCGGACATCTACCCGGTGTTCCGCGAGCTGTTCCGGAAGCGTACGGCGTGAGCGGCGAGCTGCTGCTGCAGGGCAACGACTGGACCTTCGAGATGCTCGAGGCCTGCGAGCGCGAGATCGGTGCGGTCGCGAAACGCTTTCAGCTCGACACCTACCCGAACCAGATCGAGGTGATCAGTTCCGAGCAGATGCTCGACGCCTGCGCGTCGAGCGGCCTGCCGGTGAACTACCACCACTGGTCGTTCGGCAAGCAGTTCATCAACCTCGAGCGCGGCTACCGGCGCGGCCACATGGGCCTGGCCTACGAAATCGTCATCAATTCCAGCCCGTGCATCGCCTACCTGATGGACGAGAACTCCGCGACGATGCAGGCCCTGGTCATCGCCCACGCCAGTTTCGGCCACAACTCGTTCTTCAAGAACAACTACCTGTTCCGGGCCTGGACCGACGCCGAGTCGATCATCGACTACCTGGTGTTCGCCCGCAATTTCATCGCCGAGTGCGAGCAGAAGCACGGCACCGAGGCCGTCGAGTCGGTGCTGGATGCCTGCCATGCGCTGATGAGTCACGGCGTCGATCGCTACCGCCGGCCGTACCCGATCTCGATGGTCGAGGAGCAGAAGCGCCAGAAGGAGCGCGAGGAGCACCTGCAGCGCCAGGTCAACGACCTGTGGCGGACGATCCCGACGACGCCGGGGGACGAGGCCGAGACCGCCAGGGAGCGCTTCCCGAAGGAGCCGCAGGAAAACCTGCTCTACTTCCTGGAGAAGCACGCGCCGCTGCTCGAATCCTGGCAGCGCGAGATCGTGCGCATCGTGCGCAAGGTGGCCCAGTACTTCTACCCGCAGCGCCAGACCAAGGTCATGAACGAGGGCTGGGCCACGTTCTGGCACTTCCACATCCTGCACGAGCTGTACAAGGACGGGCGCGTCGACGACGGCTTCATGATCGAGTTCCTGCAGCATCACACCAACGTGATCTACCAGGCGCCGTTCGATGCGCCGCACTACAGCGGCATCAACCCGTACACGCTGGGTTTTGCGATGTTCCAGGACATCCGCCGCATCTGCGAGCACCCGACGCCGGAAGACCGCGAGTGGTTCCCGGACCTCGCCGGCAGCGACTGGCTCGAGGCCGTGCACTTCGCGATGGAAAACTTCAAGGACGAGAGCTTCGTGCTGCAGTACCTGTCGCCAACGGTGATGCGCGAGCTCAAGCTGTTCACGGTGCGCGACGACGAGTCCAACGACTACCTCGAGGTCAACGCGATTCACGACGAGCGCGGCTACCAGACCGTGCGCGAGGAGCTGGCGGGGCTCTACAACCTCGGCAACATGCAGCCCAATATCCAGGTCTGGAACGTCGACATCCGCGGCGACCGCTCCCTGACCCTGCGCCACGACATGTACCAGGGACGACCGCTCGACAGGCAGTCGGCGCTCGAAGTCCTGCGCCATCTGCACCAGCTGTGGGGATTCACGGTGCGCATCGAATGCGTGGCCGACGGCAAGAAGGTCACCGAGTACAGCATCCCGCCGAAGGAATGACCCCGGGCGGCGTCCGGCGTCGCGTCAGTCCACTGCCTTGTCCCGGTACTCGCACAGGTCGGCGATGACGCAGGCGCCGCAGCGCGGCTTGCGCGCCGTACAGACGTAACGGCCGTGCAGGATCAGCCAGTGGTGCGCGTCGCGCAGGTACGGTTTCGGCGTCAGGCGCAGCAGGCGCTCCTCGACCTCGCGCACCGTTTTTCCCTTGGCCAGGCCGATGCGATTGGCCAGACGAAAGATGTGCGTGTCGACCGCCATCGTCGGCTCGCCGAAGGCCGTGTTCAGCACCACGT
>CAZOUC010000027.1:0-12550 GCA_964582825.1 uncultured Enterobacteriaceae bacterium
CGGGAAGCGCGTGCGTGGATTGGCGGCCTGCAGGCGCGCCAGGCGTTCACGGGCGTCCTGGCACACCAGGCGCGAGTACTCGGCGCGTGCCTGCTCTTCGGCGCGGCGCGCGGCCTCCTCGGCGGCGCTGTGCGCCTCCTTGGCGGCCTGCTCCTCGGTGACCTCCTCGTCGTCCTCGCCGAGGTCGTAGGTCTCGCGGGACGCGGCCGCGGCGCCGGCGTCACCGATGCCGCTGGAGATCTGCGGTTTGACCGTCTCCGCTTCCTGCCCCTCGGGCGGGTAGGCGGAGAAGTGCACCCGGCCGTCCTCGTCGACCCAGCGGTAAATAGTGTCGGCCGCCACGGGCACGGCCAGCAGGCCGGCGGCGGCGAGCAGCAGCAGGCGATTGCGGATGTCGCGCGGAAGCATGGGCGTTCCCATCAGCCAGCGGTCGGTTCCTTACTGTAGTCCGAATCGCCCGCCGCGGCCACCGCAGCCGCGTCAGCTCCCCAGGGGCAGGCGCAGGGTCGCCACGAAGCAGTCGGCGCGGCGCTCGGTGTCGAGCCGCGCGCGGTCCCCGGCCCAGGCGCGCAGGCGCTCGCGGATGTTCTGCAGGGCCATCTGATTGCCCTGCACGGCCACCGCGCCGGTCGGCGCCAGGGGGTTGGTCACCGTCGCGATCACGTCGTCGCCCTCACAGCGCAGGCGGATAGTGACCGCGCCGCCCTCCGGGCGCAGCTGGATGCCGTGGTACACCGCGTTTTCGACCAGCGGCTGCAGCAGCAGCGGAGGGACGGTCTCGCGCAGCGGCAGGTCCTCGAGCTGCCAGTCGACGGTCAGGCGGTCGCCGAGGCGGTGCGACTCGATTGCCAGGTACTGGCGGCACAGATCCAGTTCGGCACCGAGTTCGATCTCGGCCGAGGGGTCGCGCAGGCTGGCCCGGAACAGACCGGCGAGGTCCTCGACCGCACGCTCTGCCGCATCAGGGTCCTCCGGAATCAGGCCGGCGATGCTGTTCAGACTGTTGAACAGAAAATGCGGGCGGATCCGGGCCTGCAACGCGGCCACGCGGGACGCGAGCTCCGCCTGCTGGCGACGCTGCAGCTCCCCCTGCGGCCTCGACCTGGCGCCGCCAGGCGCCCTGCAGGTAGAAGTAGCGCAGCGCCACGCCGGCGACGACCGCGCAGATCAGCAGGTTGCGCAACACCTGATCGAGCCCGGTGGCGACCCCGAGCGCGCCGAGTTCGTCTGCCATCAGCATCACCACGGTGCTGAACAACACGCACAGACCCAGTACCAGACCGTAGCTCACCGCCACGCTGAGCGGAATCGGCTGGCGAGCCAGCCACCCCCGCAGCCGGCACAGCAGCGCCGCGCTGCTCAGCGCGAGCCATTGAATGAACAGGGAACTGCGCCCGAACGCGCCCCAGTCGAAGGCCCGCACCGAACCGTCGTACAGCTCCAGGCTGACGGCCAGCAGTTCGCCGACGATCACCAGCACCAGCACCGCCTGCGGTGCGCACAGATCGGGCAGCCGGAGGCTGGAACGCGGTTCGGAACCGGAATCGGGGGGAGTCAAGGCCTGTCTCTGGGGGTCCTGGCGGCGGCCGCCGTCCGCTGACGACCTTATCTGCAACTTAGACCATAAGGCCGATGGCGGCAACGCGAGCCCGCCTGGCGTAGTGATTCTGGGCTAATCCGTGGAATTGCCGCTAAACTTGCATGAATCTGATACCGATGCGGGGATGAATCCGCATGACCGAACGTCGCAAGGAAGACACGGGCTCGCGAACGCACTTCCGCTCGCCGCGCCTGTTCGAGGAAAAGGGCCAGTGGTTCTTTCACACGCGCGAGGGCACGATTGAAGGGCCGTATCGCGATCGGCAGCGGGCCATGGAAATGCTCGACGCCTACGTGCGCACCATCAACTCGCCGTTCGCACCCCGCCGCGACCTCTCCGTAGACGACTAGACGGCGTGGGAATCCGCGCCCGCACCGGGCAAGGGATCACCCCGGTCCGGCGGACGCGCCGCGTCGGCACACCTCTCTGAAGCCCGCCGCCACGAACGGAATCATGTGGTCGTAGGCCGCCTGGAAATCATCGGAACGGCAGCGCCCGTCCGACAGCTCGTCGATCCGCCCGGTGTTGGCGAAGGTCAGGGTCAGCGCACCGGACAGGCAGTGGTAACACCAGTACACGTCCTCGTCGCGGGCGCCCGGAAGCGCTTGCTTGAGGGCGGCGATGAACTCCTGCACCAGTTCGTTGAACTGGTGCGACATCATCTCCCGGCCCCAAACCGGTGAATTGTTGACGTAGGCGACCAGCGCCAGGTAGTTGCGCCAGCCGGTGGTTTCCTGGGCGATCTCCAGCGGACGCATGAAGCACTCGATGATCTGTTCGACGCTCGGGCCGGCGGGGCCTGCGGCCTCGGCGGCCTCGTGCAGGGCCTGGCGCCGGGCATCGTTGAGCACCTTGGCGCGACGCTGGAACACCGCCTGGAACAGCTCGCGCTTCCTGCCGAAGTGGTAACTGGCCAGAGCCACGTCGACGCCCGCGCCCTTGGCAATCTGGCGCAGCGTGACGCCGTCGAAGCCATGCAGCGCAAACAGTTCCTCGGCCACGTCGAGGATCCGTTCCCGCTTGCTGACGGTACCGTCGCCCTGTTCCGTCGCTTCCGTGGCCGCCATCGACGCCCCTGCCACCCTTGACCGTTTCAACGCTTGTTGAATATAGTGCCGCCTTCCCTGCCAGGCCGCAACATTGCCGTGTACGCCGAACCCTTCAAGTACACCCTGATGCTGCTCTACGTCGGCGCCGTGTTCTGGCTGTCGTGGATCGGCATGCGGCGCACGAAGGACCTGCGCGGCTTCTCGATCGGCAACAAGGACATGAATCCGTACCTGATCGGAATGACCCTGGCGGCGTCGATATCCTCGACCGCGACCTTTGTCATCAACCCCGGCTTCGTTTACGTGCACGGCGTGTCCGCCTGGCTGCACTACGGCTTCGCCGCCACCGCCGGCATCCTCTGTGCGTTCCTGGTGCTCACGCGCGGCTTCCTGCGCCGCGGCGACCAGCACAGCGCTCTCACGGTACCGGAGTGGATCTTCCACCGCTACCAGCACAAGGGCTTTGCGCTGTTCTTCGCGGTCATCAACCTGCTGTCGATCGCCTTCGTCGTGCTGATCCTGGTCGGCTGCAGCCTGCTCGTCACCGGCCTGTTTCCGATCGACCAGAAGACCGCGCTGGTTCTCGTGCTGCTGTTTGTCTTCTCGTACGTGCTGATGGGCGGCACCTACGCGCACGCCTACACGAACACCCTGCAGGGCATCATGATGCTGGTGATCTGCGTGTTCCTGTTCTTTCAGGGCCTGGATCACTTCGAAGGCGGCGTCTGGGCCAGTCTCGAATCGGTGGGCGCCGACTACGCCAGCGTCTACAACGCGAACAGCAATCTCTACTTCGATTTCTTCTCCGTCTTCGGCAGCGGATTCATCATCACCTTCGCGTTGATGATGCAGCCGCACATCCTGACCAAGATCCTGTACCTGCGCAGCGAGGCGGACATCGGCAAGTTCATCGGCACCACCGTGGTGGTCGGCCTGTGCTTTTCGCTGATGCTGGTCATCGGTTTCTACGCGCGCCTGTCGGGCCTCGAGATCGAGGCGCAGGACACGGTGGTGCGCGAGTACCTGCTGGCCGAATTCAGCCAGCAGCCCTGGGGACCGTACGTGCTGGTGGTCATCTTCCTCGCCCTGCTGGCGGCGGGCATGAGCACCCTCGACGGCATCCTGGTCGCCCTGTCCGCGATGGTCGTCAACGACCTGATGGCGCCGTACACGCGCAGCCACGAGCGCAGCCTGGTCATGTCGCGCTGGGTGCTGGTCGTCATCGGCGTCGCCGCCGCCGCGATCGCCTGGAACCCGCCGGAACTGATCGGCCTGTTCGCGCAGAAGGGCGTCTACGGTCTCGGCGCCGCCTCCCTGGTGCCGATCCTGTACGGCACCCTGAGCAAGGAAACCCCGCCGTTCTGGATTATCGCCACGGCGGCAGTGATCGGCCTGGCCGGCCACCTGTACCTGAACCTGTTCGGCGGCGTCGAGAACCCGGCCGTCTCCGCCGCCTACGCCATCCTGCTGTCCGCCGCCTTCACCGCCATTGCGCTCGGCGCCCAGCGCCTGCGCCAACCCGCCCCCGCCACACGCAGGGACGACTGACACCCCATCCACCCGTTTCAACCGGACCCATTTCAATGGGGCCAGGTTCGATTGATCTTTCAATCGGGCCAATTTCAATGGGGCCAGGTTTGATTGATCTTTCAATCGGGCCAATTTCAATGGGGCCAGGTTTGATTGATCGAACCTTTCAATTGAACCTGGCCCCATTGAAATCAGGTCGCGACATTTCAATTGAACCTGGAACGATTGAAAGTCGCCGCATGGGCTCTTGACTTTTCAACGAACGTTGAATACGTTTCCAGCAGACTTTCAACAACTGTTGAATCGAAGCGTGGCTTCGCATTCTTATAAGCGCACCATAAAGAGGGACCCACCATGAATCGCACGCTGCACCGCACGCCGCTGGCCGTCGCCATCGCGCTGACCTGTATCGCCGGGCCACAGGCCGCCGTTGCCCAGGACGAAGAGGAAACCGCCCGTCTCGAAGAAGTCGTCGTGACCGCCCGGCGCCGCGAGGAAAGCCTCCAGGAAGTCCCGGTCGCGGTCACCGCAGTCTCGGGAACCGAACTGCAGAACCAGGCTGCGGCGGACATCTCCGATCTGCAGGGCAAGGTACCGAATCTCACGGTTTACGCAGGACGTAACCAGAGCAGCACGCTGACCGCATTCATGCGCGGCATCGGCCAGGCCGACCCCTTGTGGGGCGTCGACCCCGGTGTGGGTCTTTATCTCGACGACGTCTACATTGCCCGTCCGCAGGGCGCCCTGCTGAGCATCGTGGACGTCGGCCAGATCGAGGTGCTCCGCGGTCCGCAGGGCACCCTGTACGGCAAGAACACTATCGGCGGTGCGATCAAATACGTCACCAAGCCGATTTCGGAAGAGTTCGAGGGCTACGTCTCGGCGACAGTGGGCGAGTATTCGACCCAGGAAATCCGCGCCCGCGTATCGGGCGCCCTCGGCGAGGGCGTCCGCGCCAAGCTTGGCGTGGCCTCGCTGCAGCGCGACGGCTGGGGCGAAAACCTGTTCCTAGACCGTGACGTCTCCGACAAGGATACGACCGTATTCATGGCGGGGATCGAAGTCGACCTCAACCAGGACTGGATGCTGCGCGCGAGCGCCGACTACACCGAAGACGACGCCGAGCCCAAGGGCTACAAGCGCCTGGAGCCCAATCCGCTGTGCGGTCTGTTCGCCATCGAGTGTCCGATCCTGGACAGCCGCTACGACGTCGAAGCCGGCCACGACCCGGAAAACAGCGCGGAAAACCAGGGCTTTTCCGTCATCATCGACGGCCCCCTGAACGACCAGTGGCGCTTCAAGTCCATCACCGCATACCGCGAGGGCGAATCGGTCAACAACATCGACTTCGACACCACTCCGGCACCGATCACCGACGTGTTCGCCGACTACGACGACGAACAGTTCTCGCAGGAATTCCAGTTCAGCTACGACAGCGGGGACCGTTGGGACGCGGTACTCGGCCTGTACTACTTCGACGGCGAAGCCGGTGGCCTGGTTCGAAACATCTTCCTGGGGAGCATCTTCGGCACCACGGACGGTCGGACCTATACCGAGTCCTACAGCGTGTTCGGTGAAGCCAACTACCAGGCTACCGATCGACTGACCCTGACCATCGGCGGCCGTTACACCGACGAAGAAAAGCGCGGTGTCGCCTTCAACGCCGGCTACGCCGACGCCACCTTCTCGACGGTCACATCGGTCACCGCAGATTACGACCTGACCGAGGACTTTCCCGCCTTCCTGCCGCGCCTGGGGTTGAAGTACCAGTTCAACGACGACGTCATGGGCTACGTCAGTGCATCGCGCGGTTACAAGAGCGGCGGTTTCAACGTGCGCAGCCAGGCCCTGGTGTTCGGCCAGCCCGAGCAGCCGTTCGACGACGAACAGCTCGACATGTACGAGGTCGGCCTCAAATCCACGTTGGCCGACGGGCAGTTTCTGTTCAATGCCGCGGTCTACTACGGCGACTACTCGGACGTACAGATCAGCACCTTCACCGAGTACGACAGCGACGGTGACGGACAGGACGACGCCTTCTACGGTGCATTCACCAATGGCAGCAGCGCCGATCTGAGCGGCTTCGAGATCGAGTCGGCGTTCAATCCGGCCGGCGCGCCGTGGCTGAGCCTGACCGCCAACATCAGCTACCTCGACGCCGACGCGGAAGTGGTCGACGAAAACAACGACGGTCTGCCCGATACGCAGGTGATCACCAATGCACCGGAATGGACCGGCGCGCTGCAGGCAAACGTCGATTTCGACGTGCGGGGCGGCTCGATCCAGGGCTACCTGGGGGTCAATTACCGGGACGATTCGACCCTGACGAACGAAGGCGGCGGCACCATACCGCTGACCCAGGAAGCTCACGAGATATGGAACGCCGGCATCGCCTACCTGCCGACGTCGGGCCAGTGGCGCGCCGCGGTCAATGTCCGCAACCTCGGTGATGAAAAGTACCTGCAGACCGGCTACAACATCCCGGTTCTCGGCATCAAGACCGGCTCCTTCGGCCCGCCGGAGACGATCACCGCGTCGTTCGACTACAACTTCTGAGTCTGCCGGCCCCGGCCGGGAGGCTTGGACCAGGGGCCGGCGCGGGCGATCGTCCAGCGATCGCTCGCGTCCGGCGCCGCCCCCTCGGCTCCGGGCCCATGAGGAGCCCGCCATGAGCGAATTCGAATCGCCTGCGCCGCTGCTGCCGGAGATCTTCGCCCTGCACGGGCGCTGGCGCGGCAACCGGGACGCGGTCGTCTGCGGCGACAGGCGCCAGACCTGGTCCGAGTTCTCGGCCGATATCAACCGCTTCGCCAACGCCCTGCTCGCCAGCGGCGTGCAGCCGAAAGACCACGTCGTGGTGCTGATGAGCAACGGCCTGCCGATGGTGCACGCGCTGTTCGGCACCATGCGCGCCGGCTGCGCGTCGGTGCCGATCAACCTGTCGGTCAGTGACGACGGCCTGGTCAGCATGATCCGCGACGCCGGGGCAACGGCGATCGTCACCACCCCCGACCAGCGCCCGCGCGTCGACGCGCTGCGCGCCCGCCTGCCCGACGACGTCCTGCTGTACCTGCTCGCCGACGAAAGCGCCGAGCACTGGACGTCCTGGGACGCGTTTCTGGCCGACGCCGGCGGCGCGGCGCCCGCCGTCGACATCGATCCGGACGACGTGCTCAACATCATCTACAGCTCCGGCACCACGGGCCTGCCCAAGGGCATCGTGCACACGCACCGTGGCCGCCGCGACTGGGCCTACGACCTGGCCATCGCCCTGCGCTACCACGGCGGCGCGCGTACCTTGCTGACGATCGGCCTGTACTCGAACATTTCCTGGGTCGGCATGCTGTGCACCCTGCTCGCCGGCGGCACGATCTTCGTGCACCCACGCTTCGACGCCCGCGCCTTCCTCGAGACCACCGAGGCCGAGCGCATCACGCACACGGCGATGGTGCCGATCCAGTTCCAGCGCGTCGTCGAGGCGCAGCTCGAACACGCGGCCGACGTGAGCTCGATGCAGGCGATGATGAGCGCCGGCTCGCCGCTGCACGAGGGCCTGCGGCGACGCCTCTTCGAACTGTTCCCCAACGGCATCATCGAGCTGTACGGCCTGACCGAAGGCATCATCACGACGCTCGACCCGGAAGACGCGGAAGGCCACTGGTCGTCGGTCGGCAAGCCGCTGCTCGGCACCGACATCCGCATCATCGGCGACGACGACCGGGAGGTCGCGCGCGGCGAGAGCGGCGAGATCGTCTCGCGCGGGCGCATCACGATGCCCGGGTACCTGAATCGCCCGGAGGCCACGTCGGACGCGATGTACCACGACGAGCACGGCGTGCAGTGGATTCGCACCGGCGACATCGGCCATCTCGACGAGGACGGCTACCTGTACATCGTCGACCGCAAGAAGGACATGATCCTGTCGGGCGGGCAGAACGTGTACCCGCAGGACATCGAGGCGGTGCTGGTCGATCACGAAGAGGTCGACGACGTCGCGGTGATCGGCCTGGCGAGTTCACGCTGGGGCGAAACGCCGGTGGCTCTGGTCGTGCCGCGCCAGCCGGACGCTTTCGACGCGCAGGCCCTGAAAGACTGGTGCAATGGGCGCGTCGGCAAGCAACAGCGCATCGCCGACGTGATCGTCGTCGACGCACTGCCGCGCAATCCCAACGGCAAGATCCTCAAGCGCGAACTGCGCGATGCCTACAAGGACCGCAGCTATGACTGACTACCAGGACGTCTGGTACCGCAGCGAGGACGGCCTGCGCCTGTACGCCCGTGACTACGGGCACGAGGCGCCGCGCGCCACCCTGCTGTGCATGCACGGCCTGACGCGCAACTCCGCCGATTTCGAGGATTTTTGTGCGGCGCTGCACGCCGATTACCGCCTGATCGCCGTGGACCAGCGCGGTCGCGGCCGTTCCGACTACGACCCGAACAAGGCGAATTACCAGCCTGCGGTCTACGTGCGCGACATGGCGACGCTGCTGCAGCACCTCGGTGTCGAGCGGGTGGTCGCCGTCGGGACCTCGATGGGCGGCCTGATGACGATGCTGATGGCGGCGACGACGCCGCAGGTGCTGCAGGCCGCGGTGCTCAACGACATCGGGCCGGTCGTCGAGGCGGCCGGTATCGAACGCATCAAGGGCTATGTCGGCAAGAGCGCTCCCGTGGCGGACTGGGACGCCGCGGCCGAGGCCTGCCGCGCCGTGAACGGAGACGCGTTTCCGGATTTTGCGCATGCGGACTGGCTCGCCTTCGCCCGCCGCACCTGCCGGGAGACCGGGGACGGGCGCGTCGAACTCGCCTACGACGCCGCGATCGCCGACAGCCTGACCCGGGACGAGGGCAATACCGTGCCGCCCGACCTGTGGGGCCTGTGGGACGCGATGGCGCCGATCCCGACGCTGGTGGTGCGTGGCGCGCTGTCCGACCTGCTGTCGCCGGAAACGGTGGCGGAAATGGCGCGACGCAAGCCCGACCTCGAAGCCGTCACGGTGCCGCAGCGCGGCCACGCGCCCATGCTGACCGAGCAGACGGCCATGGAGGCGATCCGCGATTTCCTGGCGCGGCAGAGACCGGCCTGAGCGATGGGCCGCGGCTTGCCTCCCCCCGGAGCAGTCCGTATCCTGTGCCCTGGATTCAAGAAGGCGCGCCTGCGGGCGATATTCTGAACAGACGTCGCTGATTCGGGCACTGCGCCATCGCCATCGAGCGTCCCGGGAGAATCCCGTGAACACCGACATCTTTACCGACCGGCGGGCCGGCCAGGACCGCCGCCAGGCTTCCGCTCCCCCGCCGGAGGGCGCCTGCCGTCGCCAGGGCAGCCGCTCGCGTCGCCGCGGTCACGGCGTCGACACCGAGTGGTGGCTGCGCACCGACTACGTCGAGAGCGAAGTGCTGATCCAGCGCGAGGACATCGACCGCCCGCAAGGCGGCGCCTGACCCGGCCTCGGGCGGCCACGGCTGGCCCTTGGACGCTTCGACCACCATCGCGACCACGGCGCTGACGGTTTCCCTGGCGATACTGCTGGCCTGCTACGTATTCCATGTCGCCGCGGAATACCGCCGGTCCTTCCGCTACTACACCGCCTTCTGGCATGCCGCGAGCGCGTACTTCACCCTGATCCTGGTCCATTTGGCATACAGCCATCGCCACCGCCATGGACGCGGTGCTGGCGGCGGGCTACAGCTGCCTCGGCCTTGCCGCGATCGAGCGGGTCCGGCCGGGCTGGCCCAGGTGGCCGGTGGCTGCACTGGGAGTCCTGTACTTCGCCTGGGACACCGCGTTCGACGGGCCCGTCGGCATCGTCGGCGCCTACCTGTTCATCGCCGTCGTCAACGGCTTCGTGGCCTACCTCTGGTACCTGAAAGGACTCCAGGAGGGGATCGACAGACTCTTGTGCATCCTGCTCGTGCTGCTGGCCGCGGGATTCGCGGTCAACGCCTTGCACCTGGACGGAACGAGCGAGTATTTCCGGGAATTGCTGGCGGTCGAGCTGCTGCTCCTGCCGGCCTTCCTGTCGGCGCTGGCGCTGCTGGTATTCGGCAGCTACGCGCTGGAGATGCAAGGCAAGCTGCTCGAGCTGTCGACCCGCGACGCGCTCACCGGCGTGAGAAACCGCCGCTACCTGGCCGAGGCGCAGGGCGCGGTGTTCGCGCATGCCCGGCGCACCGGGTCGCCCGTGTCCTTCGTCGCGGTCGACATCGATCACTTCAAGCGGATCAACGACCGCTACGGTCACGCGGCCGGCGACGAGGTCCTCAAAGCGGTGTCGGCGTACCTCGCCGACAGTGCCCGCACCGAGGACGTGGTCGTGCGCCTGGGCGGCGAGGAGTTCGGCATTCTGATGCCGAACACAACGCTCGACATGGCCGCGCGGGCGGCGGACCGGCTGCGCCAGACCGTTGCCGCCAGCCCGATCGAGGTGGGGCCTGAACGGCTCGCGGCCACCGCCAGCTTCGGCGTGGCATCGGCCCCAGACGGCGCGGCAACGCTCGATGCGCTCATCAACGAGGCCGACCAGGCGCTGTACCAGAGCAAACACGCGGGCCGGAACCGCGTGACGCTGGCGCCGCCCGCGACCTCAGGCCACGCCGGGACGATCAGTTGTCCGCCGCCAACGGCGGCCACACAATAACGGCAGTCCGCAGCACAGGGTTCCCGATGCCATGACCGATACCCAACTGAACGCCCTGAAGATCGCCTACACCTACATGCCGCAGGCCATCGAGGTGACTCGACACGAGTACGGGGACCGTTACGAGATCGTGCTCGAACACATCGAGACGGTGCGCGCCGCGCTCCTCGAGAGCGGCATCGACCCGGACGAAGTCGCCGGAGACATCAATCCGGAGCTCTCACCCAAGTCCTGCTACTGAGGCGTCGGGCACCCTGGTGACGGGGCGACGCCGCCGCCGGTCGCGCTGAAAGCGGGCGCGGCTGCGGCAGCCCGGTCAGGGCGATCGCAAGGCGCGCCAGGCCGTTTCGTTGTCGATCGACCGGGTCTGTCCCGGCGCCAGTCCTGCCAGCGTCCAAGGCCCGATGCGGTGGCGGATCAGGCGCAGTGTCGGCAGCCCTGCTGCCGCAGTCATGCGCCTGACCTGGCGGTTACGCCCCTCGTCGATGACCAGTTCCAGCCAGGACGTCGCGATATTCCTGCGTTCGCGGATCGGCGGGTCGCGCGGCCACAGCGCGGCGGGCTCGGCAATCCTCGCCGCCGCCAACGCGACGGCCGGCCCGTCCTTGAGTTCGACTCCGGCGCGCAAATGCGCCAGCGCCGATTCACTGCACGCTCCCTCGACCTGGACCCAGTAGTGCTTGCGCAGTTTGCCGCGCGGCGAAGCGATGCGGGCCTGCAATCGGCCGTCGTCCGTCAGCAGCAGCAGCCCCTCGCTGTCGCGATCCAGGCGACCGGCCGGGTACACACCGGGCAGGTCGACGTAGTCGGCAAGGGTCGCCCGACCGTCCGCGTCACGGAACTGGCTGAGCACCAGGTACGGCTTGTTGAGCTGTATCAGCGGCACGGGCGCGAGTATAGCGGGCCGCGCGTCGCGCTGGACCGGACCTCCGTGCTTCTGCCACAGTGGCGCATGCTCAGCTACCAGCACGGCTACCACGCAGGCAACCACGCCGACGTCCTGAAACACGTCGTGCTCTGTCACGTGCTCGACTACCTGCTGAGCAAGGACAAACCGCTGCTGTTCATCGACACGCACGCCGGACGCGGTCGCTACCTGCTCGGTGACGCCATGAGCAATAAGACCGGCGAGTACCGTGACGGCGTCCTGCGGATCTGTGGTGCCGCGACGGTGCCGGAAGCCGTGCAACCTTACCTGCGAGCGCTGCAGGCCGAGCGCGGCGACGGGACGCTGGACCAGTACGCCGGCTCGTCACTACTCGCACAACGCCTGCTGCGACCGACCGACCGCCTGCTGGCTTGTGAACTGCATCCCCGGGAATTCGCCGCACTGCAAGCCAACGTTCGTGGCCCTGGCAACCTACAGGTCCGTCACCAGGACGGCTTCGCCGCACTGAAGTCGGCGCTGCCGCCACTGGAGCGACGCGCCGCGGTACTGATCGATCCGAGCTACGAGACCGATGCCGACGATCGCCGCGTGGTCAAGGGGCTGCAGGATGCGCTGCAGCGTTTCGCAACCGGCGTTTACCTGGTCTGGTACCCGGTGGTCACGCCGCAGCGGGCACAGAAGCTCGTGCGCAACATCAAAGGCCTGCTTGGCGAAGCGGCGAGTGACGAGACCCTGCTGCAGACCGAACTGTACGTCAGTCGGCAGCCGGCCCAGGCCGGTCGCATGACCGGGTCCGGCATGCTCGTCATCAACCCGCCGTGGACGCTGCGCAGCGCCCTGC
>CAZOUC010000028.1:0-8297 GCA_964582825.1 uncultured Enterobacteriaceae bacterium
CGACACGCTGTGAATACATCCCTGTACGCTCTCCGGCAGCTTCCCTGCTGCCGAATGCCCCGGGGCCGGCAGACCGTACGTACTGGCGGTCCGCGACACGCTGTGAATACATCCCTGTACGCTCTCCGGCAGCTTCCCTGCTGCCGAAGGTCACGGACCGCCAGTACGTACGGTCTGCCTCAGTGCCGGTCGTGCCGGTCGTGCCGGTCGTGCCGGTCGTCAGGGTAACGTTGTCCTGGCCGGGTGCCCTTACTCGCTGCGGCCGTACACGTCGTCGAAGCGCACGATATCGTCCTCGCCGAGGTAGCTGCCGGTCTGCACCTCGATCAGCTCCAGCGGAATCACGCCCGGATTGGCCAGGCGGTGCGTCTGCCCGAGCGGGATGTAGGTGGACTGGTCCTCGCTGATGTTGAACTCGCGATCGCCACAGGTCACCCGTGCGGTGCCGCGTACGACGATCCAGTGCTCGGCGCGGTGGTGGTGCATCTGCAGGGACAACTGCTGGCCGGGCTTGACGACGATGCGCTTGACCTGGAAGCGCTCGCCGCTGATCAGGCTCTCGTAGGACCCCCAGGGCCGATACACCGTCTTGTGCGTGTTCGACTCGTCGCGATCTGCGGCCTGCAGCGTGTTGACGAGGTCCTTGACCTGCTGGGCACGGTCCGCGTCGGCCACCAGTACCGCGTCGGGGGTTTCGACGACCACCAGGTTGTCGACGCCGACGGCGGCCACGAGCCGCGATTCGGCGCGCAGATAACAGTCGGTCGTTTCCAGTGTCACGACGTCACCGTGGCGCACGTTGCCGGTCTCGTCCGGGTCCTCGATGTCCCACAGAGCGGTCCAGGAACCGACGTCGCTCCAGCCGCAATCGAGCGGTACGACGACCGCGTGCCCGGTCTTTTCCATGACCGCGTAATCGATCGAGTCAGAGGGGCAGCGCGCGAAAGCCGCGGCGTTGACACGCAGGAAGTCGAGGTCGTCCTCGGCGTCCTCGTAGGCTTCCCGGCAGGCGTCGAGAATCGCCGGCGCCAGCTCTCCGAGCTCGTTGAGAAAACGGTCGGCCCGGAACAGGAACATGCCGCTGTTCCACAGGTAGTGGCCATCGGCCAGGTACGCCTCGGCGGTGCCGCGGTCGGGCTTCTCGGCGAAGTGGCTGACGCGGAAACTGCCCTCGTCCACCGGCTCGCCCTTGCGGATGTAACCGTAGCCGGTCTCGGCTTCGTCCGGAACGATGCCGAAGGTCACCAGCGCCCCGGCGTCGGCCCGCGCCATCCCGGCCTGTACGGCCTGGTGAAAGGCGTCGACGTCCCCGATCACGTGGTCGGCAGGCAATACCAGCAGCACGGCGTCCTCCGTGCGGCGCAGGGCATCGAGCGCGGCCAGGGCTACTGCCGGCGCGGTATTGCGCCCCATCGGCTCCAGCACGATCGACGCCTGCGTCTGGTCGACCTGGCGCAGCTGCTCGGCCACCAGGAACCGGTGTTCCTCGTTGCAGATCACGATGGGTTGACCGACGCCCGGTAAGTCCTCCGTGCGCAGGTAAGTCTGTTGCAGCAGGGACAGATCGTCGTCGGCCAGCGGCAGAAACTGCTTCGGGTACAGCTTGCGCGAGACGGGCCACAGACGGCTGCCTGAGCCGCCGGAAAGCAGGACGGGTATCAACATGGCTTACTCGCTCAGTCCTCGGAACACCAGGGATGCGTTGGTCCCGCCGAAGCCGAAGCTGTTCGACATCACGCAGTTGAGGCCGGTCCCGTCGCGCCGTTCCCGGACGATCGGCATGCCTTCGGCAGCCGGATCGAGTTTCTCGATGTTGGCCGAGCCGCAAACGAAATCTTCCTGCAGCATCAGCAGGGAGTAGATCGCCTCCTGGACTCCGGCGGCGCCCAGCGAATGCCCGGTCAGGGACTTGGTCGAACTCACCATCGGCATCGCGTCCCCGAACACCTCGGCCATCGCGCGGAGCTCCTGGATGTCTCCGGCCGGCGTGCTGGTGCCATGGGCGTTGATGTAGTCGACCTTGGCATCACACCCGGCCAGGGCCTGGCGCATGCAGCGCACTGCCCCCTCGCCGGACGGCGCGACCATGTCGTGACCGTCGGACGTCGCCCCGTAGCCCACCAGCTCGGCGTATATCCGCGCACCGCGGGAGCGGGCGTACTCCAGTTCCTCGAGTACCAGCATGCCGCCGCCGCCGGCGATGACGAAGCCGTCCCGGTCGGCGTCGTAGGCCCGCGATGCCTCGGTCGGTCGATCGTTGTACCGCGTCGACAGCGCGCCCATCGCATCGAACAGGCTGCTCATGGTCCAGTGTTCCTCTTCGCCGCCACCGGCGAACACGACATCCTGGCGTCCGATCTGAATCTGCTCCATGGCATTGCCGATGCAATGGGCGCTGGTGGAACAGGCCGAGGAAATCGAGTAGTTGACGCCCTTGATCCGGAACGGCGTCGCCAGGCAGGCGGACACGGTGCTGCCCATGGTCTGGGTCACGCGGTACGGCCCGACGCGCTTGACACCGCGGCTGCGCAGGATGTCCGCGGCCTCGACCTGGTTTGCCGACGACGCGCCGCCGGACCCTGCGATGATGCCGGTGCGTTCGTTGCTGACCTGTGCCGGTTCGAGCCCGGCATCCTCGATCGCTTCCTGCATCGCGATGTACGCGTAGGCGGCGGCATCGCCCATGAAACGGAGCTGCTTGCGGTCGATATGCTCACGAAAGTCGATGTCGGGCCGTCCGCGGACCTGGCTGCGCAGGCCGAGTTCGCGGTATTCCTCGCTCTGTGAGATGCCGCTGCGTCCCGACCGCAGCGCATCGACGACCGCGGACTTGCCCCTGCCGATACAGGACACCACGCCGATTCCGGTCACTACCACTCGTCGCATGTGCTCATTCCTCGCTTCCCTTCGCCGGGCTGACCCGGGCTAACCGCCAGCCGGGTCCTCAGCCCAGCGTTTCCGGCGGTTTGTTGAACAGGCCGACACGCAGGTCCTTGGCGACGTAGATTTCGCGGCCGTCGACGAACAGGCTGCCGTCACCGATACCCATGACCAGTTTGCGCTCGATCACGCGCTTCAGGTCGATCCGGTAGACGACCTGCCGGGCGTCCGGCAGCACCTGGCCGGTAAAGCGGATCTCGCCGGCGCCGAGCGCCCGCCCGCGACCCGGATTGCCGCGCCAGCCCAGGTAAAAACCGATCAGCTGCCACATCGCGTCGAGCCCGAGGCAGCCGGGCATGACCGGGTCGCCGACGAAGTGGCACTCGAAAAACCACAGGTCGGGCCGGATATCCAGTTCGGCGACCACCTCGCCGCGCCCGAAGGCACCGCCTTCGGCGCTGATGTGGCTGATACGGTCGACCATCAGCATGTTCAGGATCGGAAGCTGGGCATTACCGGGCCCGAACAACTCACCGTTCCCACAGGCAATCAGTTCCTCGCGACTGAAACTGCTCTGCTGCATCGGCGGACGCTTTACGGGTTCGGTCACGACAGGGGACTCCGGAGAATATCGCGG
Source organism: uncultured Enterobacteriaceae bacterium (assembly GCA_964582825.1). GTDB lineage: Bacteria > Pseudomonadota > Gammaproteobacteria > Pseudomonadales > UBA5518 > CAZOUC01. Next base: position 3,518 of record CAZOUC010000028.1, read on the forward strand.
TCTTCGATTTTAGCAGCTTGCGCGCACCCGCGGCAGGAACACAATCGCCGCTGGAGGATTCGTTATACTGACCCGGTTCCCAACCGCCGTACGAGACGAGTCGCACGATGATCAAGAAATGCCTGTTTCCCGTTGCCGGTTACGGCACGCGTTTTCTGCCGGCTACGAAGTCCATGCCCAAGGAGATGCTGCCGATCGTCAACAAGCCGCTCGTGCAGTACGGCGTCGAAGAAGCCCTCCAGGCGGGCCTGTCCGAGATCGCCTTTGTCACCGGTCGGGGCAAGCGGGCCATCAACGACTACTTCGACGTGAGCTACGAACTCGAGCACCAGATCAGCGGAACCGACAAGGAAGGCCTGCTGACCGGCATCCGCGACATTATCGCCCGCGCCACCTTTTCCACCACCCGCCAGGGCGAAATGCGCGGCCTGGGACACGCGATTCTCACCGGCGAGACCCTGATCGGCGACCAGGCATTCGGCGTCATCCTGGCTGACGACCTGTGCCTCGCCGAGCCCGACGGGGTCATGGCGCAGATGGTCAAGCTCTACAACCAGTTTCGCTGCAGCATCGTTGCGATCGAGGAAGTCCCGGAGCACCTGATCCACAAGTTCGGCGTCATCGACGGCGACATGGTGCGCGAGGACCTGTTCCGTGTCACGGACATGGTCGAAAAACCCCCCAAGGAGGAGGCCCCGACCAACCTCGCCATCATCGGTCGCTACATCCTGACGCCGGACATCTTCGACGTGCTGCGGCGCACGCCGCCCGGCAAGAACGACGAGGTGCAGATCACCGATGCGCTGCTGACCCAGGCACGGGAAGGCTGCGTGATGGCCTACAAGTTCCGCGGCCAGCGATTCGACTGCGGCAGCATCGACGGCTTCGTCACCGCGACGAACCACATCTACGAGAACTACTACAAGCAGGGCCGTCTCTGAGCCATGGCCGACGACGACCAGCTCGCCTCGTACCGGGCGCCGAACGACCGCACATCGCTGACCGATGACGAGCGCATCGCCCAGATCGCGACCCTGCCGCCGCCGGAACACCTGATCCGTTTTTTCCCGATCACCGGAACGCCCACCGAAAAACTGATCACGACCACGCGGCAGCGCATCCGGGCGATACTCAACGGCGACTCCGATCGCCTGCTGGTGATCATCGGCCCGTGCTCGGTGCACGACCCGGCCGCGGCACTGGCCTACGCGGAACGGCTGGCGCCACTGCGCGAACGCTACGCGGATCAGCTGGAAATCGTCATGCGGGTCTACTTCGAGAAGCCCCGCACGCGGGTAGGCTGGAAAGGGCTGATCAACGACCCGTATCTGAACGGCAGTTTCCGCATCAACGAGGGTCTGCGCATCGCCCGCGACGTGCTGATGCGCATCAACCAGTTCGGCGTGCCGGCCGGCAGCGAGTTTCTCGACGTCATTTCACCGCAGTACATCGGCGACCTGCTGTCCTGGGGCGCGATCGGCGCGCGCACCACCGAATCGCAGGTCCACCGCGAGCTGGCCTCCGGCCTGTCGGTCCCGGTCGGCTTCAAGAACGGCACCGACGGCAATGTCGACATCGCCGTCGACGCGATCCACGCGGCGCGCGATCGGCACCATTTCCTGTCCGTGCACAAGAGCGGCCAGGTGGCCATCGTCGAGACCCGTGGCAACGAGGACTGCCACCTGATCCTGCGCGGCGGCAACGGTCCCAATTACGACAGCGCGAGCGTCAATGAGGCCTGCGGCCGCCTGCGCGACGCGGATCTGGACGAGCGCCTGATGATCGACTGCTCGCACGCCAACAGCAACAAGGAGTTCAAGCGCCAGCTGGAAGTCGCCGACGACGTCGGCCGGCAGCTGGCCGCCGGCGAGCGGCGCATCATCGGCCTGATGGTGGAATCGTTCCTGGTCGAAGGGCGCGCCAACATCGGCGCGCCGGATCAGGTCTTCGGCCGCAGCATCACCGACGCCTGCCTGGGCTGGGAAGACTCCACCGAACTGCTCGCCGGACTCGACCGGGCCGTTGCGGCGCGCCGCCAGCGCTGACGGAGGCGCCGGCTCAGGCGGCGGCAGCCAACCAGAGATTGCGCCGCAGGGGCTGCTCGCCGGGCGCGACCGCTCCGAGCCTGGTCTCCCGCCACAGGCGCGCGGCCAGCTGCTCACGGGTCTCACGACGGTGTACCAGCCAGTCCGCCAGTTCTGCGGCCACGTCGGGAAACAGGATCGGCTGGCGCCGGTACGGCTCGTCCAGGAATGCCGCGATCGCGTCCCGGGTCAGCTCCTGGGTGGTACGCGCGTAACCCAGGGCGTGCAGGGCCTCGGCGTTCGATTCCTGCTCGAGCTGGGCTACCAGGGGTTTGACCAGTATGTCCTTGCCCAGGCTCAGCGCCTCGCTGACGAGTTCGAACCCGGCGTTGCAGATCACGGCGCGGGCGCCGTGCAGGGCACACACAAAGCGCTCCCGCGACACCGGGTAACAGTCGACGTTGCCGTGGCGCCGGAACTCGCCAAGCGCCGGGCTGAACAGCGAGAACCGCTCCCCGGTGAAACTGCCGAGCATCGGCAGGACCTCGTCCAGATCTTCGAACGGCAGGTAGACGAGGACCCGCCCGGCGTCGTCCGCGTCCGCTGCGATCGCCGGCGCATCGGTATCGGCGATCGGCGGCAGGATCGGCTCGTTGAAGTGGTGCCAGTGCAGGCCCATGCCGAGGTCGACCGGCGCGAACAGGCGCATGATCAGGCCACCCGGGAGGAAGCGGCCGCGCCGCGGAATCCGCGCATCGAACGCGTACTGGTGGCCGATACCGATGCACGGACGCCGGTGCCACTTCGCCGCCCAGGCGACCACCGGTTCGAAATCGGTCACGATGCAGTCGAAAGGGCTCAGGTCCAGGGTCCGGATGTCGTGGACGAAGCGGCGCAGTTGCAGCCGGCGGGCGGTTGCCAGGTGCCTGATCCGGCCGGCGCGGACAACGAAGCTCAGTCCCTCGCGCCACCAGTAATCGCCGAACAGTTCCATGTCGTTGAACCGGTCGGCGGGCCGGCCGCTGAACAGCCAGGTGACCTCGGCCTCTGGATGGTCGCGCAGCGCCGCGGCCAGTGCGCGGGCCCGGGACAGGTGGCCGTTACCGGTCCCCTGTACGCCGAACAGGATCTTCACGTGTGCTCAGGCCAGGAGGAACAGGCTGCTCGCCGCCACCAGGCAGCCCAGCAGGGCACCGGCGACGATGTCGGTGGGGAAGTGCACGCCGAGGAACACCCGCGACATGCCGACCATCACGGCCCATGGCAGCAGCAGCAGGCCGTAGGGCCCGACGGTGTGGGTCACCAGGAAGCAAACCAGGAAGGCCGCCGACGTGTGGCCGGACGGAAAGCTGAATTCGTCGGCGGCGACGACCACACTGCGGAATCCCTGCAGAAAGTCGGGGGGGCGACGCCGCTTGAAACCCTTCTTCAACACCGTGTACAGCAGGCGCTCGAGCGGGAAGGCGACCGCCAGCTTGGCGAACAGGGCCAGGGCCAGCGCACTGTTGAACGGCAGCAGCACCAGGGGCAGCAGCGGGTAAAGCCAACCGTCGGCCGTGCGCGACACGCGGCGGGCCACGGCGACGCACAGCGCCTGGTAGCGCCGCTGCTGGCACCAGTCGAACAGGCTCAGGTCGAGACGCTGAACGCTCTGCAGTAATGGACTGTTGGCAACGTTCATGCCGGATAAGCGTAGCGCACGGTCATGGTGGAACCATGACGCGATTGTGACCGATTGGTGGCAGCGGTCAAGGCGCCCGCATCAACTCGGCGACGCTGCTGCCACCGCCGGTCCAGTGCCAGCGGCTGTCCGCGCCGTAGTGCTCGCGGGCGATCAGCTCGCGACGTACGCTGAGCAGCAGCTCGCGGTCATGACGGTAGGCGGCGGCGCCGGGCCCGGTGAGAATCTCCCAGAGCCGTCTGCTGGACAGGTTCTTGACGTCGATCTCGCTGCGGACCTGCACGGCTCGCTCCTGTGTCGGATCACGGAGCTTGAGACTAGCCGCCGGCTGTGACAGTTCCGTGAAGCGCTCAAGCGGCCGGAGCAATCCCGCTCAGCGAGGCGAAGCAGGTATCCCGCGCCAGGCGCAGGAAATCCTGCTGGAAGGCCAGGCCGAGCTGGTCCTCGCGCAGCGCCGCGTACAGCGTGGTCCACAGGCCACCGGCACCCAGTTCCCGCGCCACGAGGGTCTGGCGATCGAGGTACTCGGTCAGCGCCCAGTTCGGCAGTGCGGCGACGCCGCGCCGGCTCGCCACCAGCTGCACGATCATCATCGTCAGTTCCGCAGTGCGTACGGCGGCCGGTTCCACGCCCGCGGGATCGAGAAAGCGCGTGAACACGTCCAGGCGGTCCCGATCGACCGGGTACACGATCAGGGTTTCACCGGCGAGGTCCTCGGCCGCCACGTGGTCCCGGCCTGCCAAGGGATGTGACGGCGCCATCGCCAGCTGCACGCGGTAGCGGAACAGCGCTTCGTAGTGGAGGCCGGCGATGGGCTGCGGATCCGAGGTCACGACGAGGTCCAGGTCGCCGCGCGCGAGCGCAGGCAGGGGCGCGAAGCTGAAGCCGCTGCTGAGGTCGAGTTCGACTTCCGGCCAGTTCTCGCGAAAACGTTCGATCGTCGGCATCAGCCACTGGAAGCAGCTGTGGCACTCGATCGCGATGTTCAGCCGCCCGCGGTCTCCGCCGGCGAGCCTGGCGAGATCGCGCTCGGCGCTGGCGAACAGGGGCAGCACGTCGTCGGCGAGCTGGAGCA
>CAZOUC010000028.1:8307-12302 GCA_964582825.1 uncultured Enterobacteriaceae bacterium
GCAGTCCAGACGCTGCTCGAGATCCTTGAGCTGATGCGACAGCGCCGACTGCGTCAGGCAGAGGCGTTCGGCCGCCTCCACCAGCGAACCGCTGTCGCGCAGAGCCGCCAGCGTTCTCAGGTGACGCAGTTCCAGGTGGCGCAAGGCTCAGGTTCCTGAGGTATGCTTGGCCGCCGGAAACCGTACTGGAGAGGACAGCGGCATGGACGTCTTCACCATGGTGACGATCATCGTGATCGTCGGGGTCGCCGGAGGCTTGCTCAGTGAGTACCTCAAGCGTCGGCCCGGCAACGACGGGACGCTGGCGGACATCGAGGAGCGTGTGGCTCGTCTCGAACGGGTCGAGGAGCGGGTGCGTAATCTCGAAGCCATCGTCACCGACCAGAGCTACCAGCTGAACCAGGAAATCAAGCGGCTCTGATCAACGCAGGAGCCGCTCCAGGGCGAGTTCGAGCAGCAGCTCGAGATCACGCCCGGCGGCGCCGACCCGCGTTTCGTCGGCGTCGTTGCCATCCACCGCGGCCCGCCCGGCCACCGTGAACTCGCGACCGCGACCGTGCAGCCCGGGCAGGCACACGTGCGCGAGCAACACGAACTCGGAGGTGCCGCGCGTCTCGCTCGGACCCCAGCCCACCTTCTGGTAGATACGCCAGCGCCCGTCGCTCAGCGCGTCCAGCGTCGCGCCGGGCGAGGACGACGCCTGTCCGGCCAGCACCCCCGCCAGCGCCCGGTGCAGGGTCTGTGATATGCCCAGCATCATGCCACCTACCGCCTGCTCCGCGTCGTGGTGCCCGCGACCGAAGAACAGGGCTTCGACGTCGATGGTTTCGAGCCGGGGATGGCGCGTCACCGGGTCACGCCGGTGCACCGCCAGTCGCTTGAGCCACTCGGCCTGGGCCAGGGTACTCATCGGCTTGTTGCCGGTCAGACCACAGCCTTCACAGCGGTACGACTGGTAATGAGGGTCATCGGTACTGGCCGCGAACACGGCTGGTGTGTGGCGTCGTGTTCCGTCCGCCGCCAGGAACTCGTTGGAATCCGGCACGATGGGCTCCGGCCCATAGGCACCACGAAAGCGCACCGCCGGGTCCGCGAGCCGCAGCCAGGCATCGTGAAACAGCGCGGTGGCGTATTCGCGACCGGCGAGATTGAGAAAATAGGTGGCGATCTCGTTCGACGACCCGCTGGCGGTGCCGAAGGGCTCGTAGCTGTGAACAGTGGTGACCAGGTCGGCCACGGCCATGCCGCCGACACGGCTGTCGGCGCCGAGGCCGTGGCGACGCAGGCTTGCCATAGCGGCCGTGTACGCCATCACCTTGGAGGAGCTCCAGGGCTCGTAGAGGCGGTTCTGCTGCCGGTCGTTCGCCAGGTAGCGATACGCCAGGCCGTCCGGCTCGCGGCGGATATCGATCAGTGTGAACCAGGCAGCGGGCGACGGCGAGCTCAGGTAGTCCCAGTCGGCCGCGACACGGGATTCCCAACCGGACCGGCCGTAATCGACTTCGGCTGCGGACCGGTAGTCGGTCCGGTCTTCGACCTGCTCGAGCGAGCAGTCGATACCCGAGGTATCCAGGTCTGCCGGCATCGGTGGCGGCGCGAGCAGCACCTGCTCGTAGTAGCGACGCGCGGCTTCATGATCGTCGTCACTGGCCAGCACGGCCGCTGCCCCGGAGAATATCAGGATTGCGCCAAGACCGGCGCAGCGGCGCAGCGTGCGATGTCGGACTATTTCGAATACCACTATCAGGGCCCCGCGTTCGTTCTGTTCGGCGTCGGACACCTGGCGGCGCTGGCGGTGATCGGCGCGATCGTCGCCGCAATGGTATGGGGCTGGAAACCGCCCGACGACAGGGGCCGGCGCCGCGCCCGCCTGCTGCTGGTGGCGGGCTTTCTGATCACGGAAGGTTCCTGGCACGCCTGGAACCTCGCCAACGGGGCCTGGAACCTGCGCGAACACCTGCCCTTGCACAGCTGCGCGTTCAGTATCTGGTGCACCGTGTACATGCTACTGACGCGCAGCTATCGCGTCTACGAGATCGTGTTCTTCGTCGGTATCGCCGGCGCCACTCAGGTGCTGATCACCCCGAACGCCGGCATCTACGGGCTTCCTCACTTCCGCGCTCTGCAGACCCTGACTTCGCACGGCCTGCTGGTGATCGCCCTGGTCTACATGACCGCCATCGAGGGCTTCCGACCCAGCTGGCGCTCGGTGCTGAAGGCAATGCTCGCGCTCAACGTCTACCTGCTGCTGGTGCACGGCATCAACATCATGCTGGGCAGCAACTACCTGTACACGATGCACAAACCCCCGACGGCCAGCCTGCTCGACCTGCTCGGCCCCTGGCCCTGGTACCTGCTGGTCTGCGAACTGCTCGCGCTGGCCCTGTTCAGCCTGCTGATGCTGCCGTTCCGGCGCGGACGCGCAACCGCGACAGGGAGCGGCGCGTTACAATCGGTGCAGGCGCCCAGTTGCGACACGGACGGACCACGAGCATGAACCAGCACTCCGAACCCCACCACGTCATCATCGTCGGAGCGGGTTTCGGCGGCCTGTGCATGGGCGCGACCCTGCGCACCGCCGGCATCGAGAACTTCCTGATTCTGGAAAAGGCCGCGACCCTGGGCGGCACCTGGCGCGACAACAGCTACCCCGGCGCCGAATGCGACGTGCCGTCCGCCCTGTACAGCTATTCCTTCGCGCCGAACCCGACCTGGAACTTCAAGTGGTCCAAGCAGGCGCAGATTCTCGATTACCTGCAGCGCTTCGCCGCAGACCGGAGCCTGCTGCCCCACCTGCGCTACGGTCACGAGGTGTCCGCCGCGCGGTTCGACCCGGAGACAGCGCTGTGGACCGTGCAGATCGCCGGCGGCGACCGCCTGTACTGCCGGCACCTGGTCTGTGCGCTCGGGCAGCTGCACCACCCGGCACAGCCCGCGCTGCCCGGCGCCGGAGAATTCCGTGGCCCCGCGTTTCATTCCGCGGAATGGCGCCATGACGTCGACCTCGCCGGCCAGCGCGTTGCCGTGATCGGCAATGCCGCCAGCGCCATCCAGCTGATTCCGGAACTCGCCAGGGTGGCCGCCGAGGTCACGGTTTACCAGCGCAGCGCGAACTGGATGCTGCCGAAGGGCGACCGGCCGTACAGCGCCATCGAGAAACGCCTGGCGCGCTGGCTGCCGGGGCTGTTCCGTCTGTACCGCTTCGGTATCTGGTGCAAGGGGGAATTCCTGCTCTATCCCATAATCCGCGGCTGGTGGCCCTGGCGTCGGCTCGGCGAGTGGATGTGCCAACGCAGCATCCGCCAGCACATCGCCGACCCGGCGCTGCGCGAAGCCCTGCTGCCGGACTACCCGATCGGGGCCAAGCGTATCCTGCTTTCCGACAACTACTACCCGACGCTGGCCCGCGACAATGTCGAGCTGGTCACCGCCGCCATCGAGCGCCTGGACGCGGACGGCATCGTCAGCGCAGACGGCCGGCACCGCTCGCACGACGTGATCGTCTACGCCACCGGATTTCACACCAACCCCTTCCTGCAGTCGATCGAGGTCAGCGGCGTCGACGGTCGCCTGCTGCACGATCACTGGCGCGACGGCGCCCATGCCTACCTAGGCGTGATGACGGCGGGATTTCCCAACCTGTTCATGCTGTACGGGCCCAACACCAACCAGGGACACACCTCTGTGGTGCAGTTTCTCGAAGCGCAGTGCGGCTACATCCGGCAGCTGCTCGAGCGCGCCGGCAGCGGCAGCGTCGAGGTGCGCGCCGATGCCGAGACCGCCTTCAACGGGGAAATACAGCGCCGCCTGCAGGACATGGTCTGGAACCAGGTCGACGCCAGCTGGTACAAGTCGGGTGGGCGCATCACCAACAACTGGCCCGGCTCCTCGATCGAGTACCGGCGCCGCCTGCGGCACCCGAACTGGCGTGACTTCCGCGTACTGCCGGCGGCGGCGCCCGCCAGGGCGACACCGCGCCGGCAGGCCGCCTGACC